>JANOMD010000077.1:0-22438 GCA_031420135.1 Rhodoferax sp.
CGGTGTAGTTTGGGATGAAAATTCAGACTAGCCCGGGTGGAATGTGCATAGCAAGCTACTAAGACGGTAGCGTGCGGACGGCCTTTTGCCTGAATAGAATGGGCTAGCGGTTGGCCGCCTTCATGGCCTCCACCACCTTCACCGTCTCCACGCTCACGGTCGTCACGCGCATCAGCAGGTCAATGACTTTGTCCTTGTAGTCGGCAAAGCGGTAGGTGTCGAATTTCTCGCGGATGGTGGGGTCTTTGGGTTTCTTTTCCTTGTACTGGTCCAGCACCCAGTCGATGGCGCAGCGGTTGCCGAGTTTGTAGGTCCATGCTTCGGGCGGGATGCCGCGCAGCGTTGTCTCAGAGTCGAGTGTGATGCTGCCAGCCGCCGCGTCAGAGCGCAGCAGGGCTTTGGGTTGCAGGCCCGCAGCGCGAACCTTGGCGTCGGGCGTGTCGGTGCGTGTGAGCGGGAAGGGCGCAACCTGGTCGTAGCCAATGTGCAACGCCATCAGCGCCTCGCCCCAGGCCGCCCATTGCCAGAACTCTTTGTAGAACGGAATGCGGGGGAATTCGCGCTTGAGGTTCTGCGCGTACTTCTCGCGGTAAGCCGGGTTGTGCAGCACCGCGTAGCAGTAGTGGAAGATGGCTTCTTTGGTGATCTTGCGCCCAGCCTTACTCCCTCTCCCGCTGGGAGAGGGCTGGGGTGAGGCCTCTGCGTTTTGGTAATGGGCAGTGAATTGTTTGAACGCCCAGTCGGTGATGTTGTCGTAGTGAGTGCCCTCGGTGTCGATTCGATTCAGTGGCATACCGATGGTGTCGCCAATAAAATGCAGATCAAACGGAGCGCCACTTCCAAGAACGCGAAAATCTTTACCAAATGACAGGCAAATCGTTGCACCACGATTCGGTATGTCCAGCATGTTGCCTGGCCTGTCAACCAATAAATTCGAGGCATATAACCACCGATTGACAAACGGTCGATAGCTGGCAAAGCGAAGTCTCTCGGCAGAAAAATTTTCTGTTGCCCCTGCAGCAACCCGGCGTTTTAAGGTTTCGGACCACTTGAGGGCATTGTCCCAGGGCTTATTGAGTTGGGACAAGGCGTGATTTTCGAGAAACCACCGTGCTTTTTGTGACAAAACGGCAGGGTCGTTGCCGTAAACCCATTCGTCCCTGTTGGTGGAAAGGCCCAAAGAAAACAACTTAAAAATCGCCCGCTCTTTCCCCGCCGTCTTTGCTGCCTTGGTCTCTTTACTCGCCAGCGGAATCAAGGTTTCGAAGTCATTGCTCGTCAAGTTCACCCAGTGGTGCGTCTTGTCTGGCTGCACCTCGTCGAAATCGAGGCCGCGCATGGCGTGACTGGCAAGGAAGCTGAGTTTCTCCTCGGCAGTTTCCATCTCCGGCCGGCGCAAATAAAACACGCGGGCGGGCTTCTTGTCCTTGCTCGCACTCACGCGCTTGACCATGAAGCTGATGGCCACGCCAGTCTGGATGCCAAACACGTTGTGCTTGGTGCCGCTGAGTTTGGGGTTGGCGCGCACGTCGCCGCCCAGGTCAACCACGTAAATATCGGCAAACTCCTGCGCTACTGTTTTGCGAAAACCGTCAAACGTGCGGCTCTCAATAAAGCTGCGGTTCGTGACAAACGCCAGCACGCCGTTTTCATTCAACCGGTCGCTGGCCCAACGGAAGAAGCGTGCATACATGTCGTAGAGCTTGGTTTTCTGGGCGGTGCTCTCGGCTATGTAGGTATTTTTGATGCGCTTGTCGATATCCGGGTATTCGCGGTTTTTATTGTTGTCGTTTTCATTCGCCTGGTTGGCGTTGTAGGGTGGGTTGCCAATCACGACGCTGATCTTGCGGCTGTTCTGCCGCTTGATGCGGGCCACGTTTTCCTCGGACACGCTGCCAAACAAGTCGGCGTTCACGCCCTTGGCCGAAGTGTGCAAACCCACGTTGTCCAGCGTGTCCACAAAACACAGGTTGGAAAACTCCTGGTATTGGCCGGTGATGGCGGCGTAGGTGGATTCGATGTTCAGGTTGGCCACGTAATAGGGCAGGATGGCGACTTCATTCGCATGCAGCTCATGTTTGTATTTGTGCTCCAGCTTTTTGGGCTGACCGCGAAAGTGCTCCAGCAGTTCGCAGATGAATGTGCCCGTTCCGGTGGCCGGGTCGAGGATGTCCACGTCCTTGTCGATCAGGTTTTTGCTGAAGTGTTTCTCACATAGCCAGTCTGCCCCGTCGATCATGAAACGCACGATTTCGTTGGGGGTGTAGACCACTCCCAGCCGGTCAGCGGCCTTGGTGTTGTAAACCTTGTAGAAGTTTTCGTAAATGATTTTCAGGAAGGTCTGCTTCTCGCCGTGGCTGCTGATCTGCGCGGCAGCGGCGCGGATGGCGGCATAGTAGGTTTCCAGCCCTTTGAGCGTCTGCTTCTTCAAGGCGCCGGTGAAGAACGCGCCTTCCAGCGCATACAGCTCGCGCGCCACGTTGTTGTGCTGGTGAAAGTCGCTGTCGTCAAAGACTTTGGCAAAAATTTCTTCGGTGAGGATGTGCTGGATCAGCATCTCACGTACATCGGCATCGGTCAGCGCGGGGTTGATGGCCTCCTGCGCATGGGCGAGGAACTTGACCTCTGCGGCTCTGAAGCCGGGGTTTTTGGTGTTCTCCAGCTCGATCATCTCGCGCAGGGCCAACAGCACGGCAGGCAGGTCGGTTTTGAACTGTTCTACTGCGGCGCGGAAGCCCGCGATCTCGGGCCGCTCGAAGCTGAAGAACAGCTTGAGTAGCTTGGACAGGGCCTGCGTGTCGGTCATGTCGCAGCGCAACACCTCATTGCGGTGCTGCCATAGCACGGCGGTGGCGTCGTCGCTGAAGATGATGTTGTCTTGCGGATAGCCCTTTCTTAACTTCTTGCTGACTTCGTCGTCCAGGTCGTCATCCGCGTCCTTGGCTTCCCAGTAGCCAAGCGGCATGCGAAGTTCGTGCAAGAGCGCGCCGTCCACCTCGATATTTGTTTTGGTAGCGGTCTTGAGCGGGTATTCGGCGATGAAAGTCAGTTCGTGCTGCTTGCCCCAGGCTTTGAGCAAATCCTTGAAAGCTTCGCGGACGATGGTTTCGCGGCGGCTGCCGCTGACCTTTTTGATGATGTCCAGCTGTTTGAGATAATCGTTGATGAGAATTTGACTCATGGATTCCCTGGGGTTGTGGTCTGATTCTAGGAGCACTAGACTCTACCGCTTGGAACGCGGATAGTTTCATAAAATTAACTTGAAAGTTAATTTTCAACATTTAAAGGCTAAATTTCGGCAAAAAGTTAATTAAACTGGCCTCTAGCTCTAGTATTTATTATTTTGTTAGCTATGTTAAATGTAGCAAACTTGGAATTGATCCGATTGCACCAATGAAAGAACTCAACCCATGATTCAAATGACCCAACGTCGCCAACTTCTCAAACTCGCAAGCGCAGCTGCTGCGAGCATCGCGCTGCCACAACTGGTTTATGCCCAAGCCTTCCCCGCGCGCACCATTCGCTACATTTGCCCCTGGCCTGCAGGCGGTTCTACTGACGCGGTGATGCGGTCGCTGGCTGAGAGCGCTGGCAAAATTTTGGGCCAGACCGTCATTGTGGACAACAAGCCCGGCGCGGCTGGCCTGCTGGGCGCGAATGAACTGGTCAATGCCAAGCCTGATGGCTATACGCTGGCGCAACTGCCACATGGCGTCTTCCGCGTGCCGCACATGCAAAAGGTTCAGTTTGATACGCTGAAAGACTTCACCTGGATTGCTTGTCTGACCGGGTACACCTTCGGTCTGGTGGTGCCGGCCAGTTCGCCCTTCAAGTCCATCCAGGAGCTCGTGGACTTTGCAAAAGCCAACCCGGAAAAGATCACCTATGGCCACACCGGCATTGGCACCAGCCCGCATTTGGCGGTGGAAGAGTTTTCGCAGCGTGCGGGCATCAAATTGACCAATGTTCCGTTCAAGGGCAATGCCGACAACATGCAAGCAGTGTTGGGTGGCCACGTGATGGCCGCGAGCGACGCCACGGGCTGGGGCCCGCATGTGGATGCTGGCAAGTTGCGTCTGCTGGCTACTTACGGCAGCAAACGCACAAAACGCTGGTCAAGTATTCCGACGCTGGATGAGTTGGGTTACCAGACGGTTTCGGATTCACCGTTTGGCGTGTGCGGCCCCAAAGGCATGGACCCCGCCATCACTGCCAAAATTCACGATGCCTTCAAGAAGACGCTGGACGACCCCGCCGTGCTGGCCACGTTCGAGAAGTACGACCAGCCGGTGATTTACATGGGAACCGAGGCCTACACCAAGTTTGCACGCGAGAGCTTTGTATCTGAAAAAGCGACGATTGAGCGCTTGGGCATGGCGGGCAAGGGCGGCTGATTTGAACCTTTGAGCGCCGCGGGGTCGGGCGGGGAGGCTACCAAGAGCGCTCAAACAGCGAATCAAACCCGCCATCGGGCTCGAAACGTTTGTTGAGGTAACGCAGGCGTGTCGGCCCCGGCATGACTTTTTGCTTGACCGGATGCTGCGCGTCGCCGGGGTAACAAATCAGTCGCCCGCCTTCAATTTGAAACGGCTCGGGCTCAATCACCGCAGGCATGCGGCTGCGGGCTTCGGCCATCACGTCCTGCACGCACGCGTAATGCGACAAATGCGCCAGAGTCATGATCTGCGGCGGCGCCAGCTCAATCTGGCCATCGCGGTATTGTTCCAGGGCGGCACGGGGTGACAGCCAGATGCTTTCAGTTGCTTCATGGTTGTCGTGCCGTGCAATTTGATCCGGTGGCACTGCCGCCACAAAAAACCGCGTGTCAAAACGCTTGTTCATCACCGACGAAAGCTTGGGTGTGATCCAGCGCGACCACGGCGCCAGGCTGCGGGTTTGCAGGCGCAATTTCATTTGCGCCAGCACTTCGTCAAAGGCGTGGCCTTCGCGCAGCAGCGCAGTTGCTCGCGTTGCATGCTCGTGGGTGGCGCCTTGTGCAAACAGGATGGCGGATTCTTCAAACGCCTCGCGCACCGCTGCCACGTACAGTCCAGCGGCCGTCAAGGCGCTGATGTCGGTTTCGTTCAAGGCTGCGTGCAAATCATGCAAAGGCTGGTCCAGGTGCGCGTCCATGTCCAGCTCGGCGTCAAAGCGGTCCACTTTGCCGCCGGGGAACACGTAAGCGCCGCCAAGCACGTCGCTTAGGCCGTGGCGTTTGAGCAAGAAAATTTCCAGACCACGCCTGCCAGCATCACTTTGCGAGCCGTCGCCGTCGCGCAGCATGATGACGGTGGCAGCCGGGCGGGCAGGGGTGGTGATGATTTCAGTGTTGAGTTCCATCAACGCATGTTAAACCGGTTGGTGTGCAGGCAAGTTTTTGACAGGCTTCATATCATAGGAGATATGATTTTTTTCAACTCCGTCGGCCGCGCGAGTTGATGCGGCTATGGCGCGAGGCGGTCCAGAGTTTGGCCAACCTGGTGGCAACCAGGCAATCAAGCAGCCTTGGCAGCGCGGGCTTTCCTGGAGGGCGTCACGCGTTTGGCAACAGCGGCATTGACGTCGGCTTTCTTGCCAGAAACCGTTTGCACCAACTCGTCAGATTTCTTCTCGATTCGGGTGACCACGTTGCTGACAGCCTGCGCTGCGGGCACCGCTGCAGCCGCCAGTTGGTTCAGGGCAGTGACGCCCGTGGACTTCTCAAAGCGGGCGGCATTGGCGGCCATTTTCTGCACACCCTTGGCTGCCAGTTCGACCGTCCTGGAGACGGCTGTATCGGCTCCTTGGGTGCTGACGGCGATGCCCTTGATGTAGTAGCCGCTGAACTTTTTCTGAACCGCGAGGGCGTTGGTGCGCACTTCGGCTGTCAGGCGTTTGCCGCTGGCCATCACGGCGCTTTCCCAGCGCTCGTCCATGAAACCAGCAACGCGCTCGTTGCCCACGCGGCAGGCGTTGATTACATTTTTGGCGGTATTGCCGTAAGACTCGATCAGGTCGGTGGTGACAGAGGCGAGTGAGCTGTTGGACATTGCGATTTCCTTAGGTGCTTACCGAGGTTGGTATGCAATGAATTCTCACAGTTCACCCTAGTAGCCGCACCCTAATTGGCGCTATTTAACTAGAGTGGCACGTCTACAGGTTGCTGGCTTGTCAGTCATTCTGCCCTGTTTCAAACCGACGCTAAACTCATCGGGTTAAGCAAATACCAACCCCCGAGGAGTTCCCATGATTTATGTAATCGCCACGATCGATTTGTTACCCGGAAAACGCGATGCCTTTTTGACAGAGTTCAAGAAAAACCTGGCGGCTGTGCGCGCCGAGGATGGCTGCATCGCCTATGGGCCGGCCGTTGATGCGGACACCGGCTTTGCCACCCAGTTCAAGACCGGGCCGGACCGATTGACGGTGATGGAGCAGTGGGACAGCGTTGATGCCTTGAAGGCCCATGCGGTTGCGCCCCACATGAAGACCTACCGTGCCGCGACTAAAGAATTCGTTGTTGGGATGGAATTGCGCATCCTGAGCCCGGTTTGATCTGAACCACGATGAGCATTCTGCCCCTCTGCCTACTTGCCGCCCCCAGCCTGGATGACCCGCGGCCCCTGGTGATTTACCATGGCGGCGGCTGTCCCGACGGTTTTGCGGCGGCGCTGGCCGCGTGGCAGTTTTACGCGGGAAGCGCTGAATATCTGGGGCTGGACCATGGCGACGTGAAGTCCGAGGCCGACCTGCCTGACTGCCAGGACCGTGCCGTCTATATTCTCGATTTTTCATTTTCGCCCGACCTCATGCGGGCCATCGACACGCGCGCCGCCAAGCTGGTCATGTTGGACCATCACAAAAGTGCGGCAGAGTCGTTGAGCGGTTTTGTCTGCCGCTGTGGTGTGGTGCATTTCGACATGGAGAAGTCCGGCGCGCGGCTGGCCTGGGAGTTTTTCCAGCCCGACAGACCGATTCCTGACCTGGTGCGTTTCGTGGAAGACCGCGACATCTGGGTCTGGCAATTCACCGAGAGCCCGGCGTTTCTGGCGGCGCTGGATATGGAGCCGCATGATTTTGTTCGGTGGGCCGAAATCGCCCGCTTCTCGCCCGCGCAACTGCAAAGCTTCATGGCACGCGGCCATGCCATGGATGAGAAATTCACCAGGCTCGCGGCCGATATGGCAGACGATGCAAGGCCGGTCACCTTCAATGGCCACAGCGGGCTGATGGTGAACGTGCCCAGTGTCTTTCACAGCCTGGTAGGTGACATTCTCGCCCGCAAAAGCGGCACATTTGCGCTGCTTTGGGGCGCGCACAGAACCGGCGTCATCAAAGTGGGCCTGCGTTCACGCTCAGGTTTTGATTGCATACCATTGGCCAGCAGCATGGGCGGTGGCGGTCACGCGCAAGCTTGTGGCTTCAGGATGGAAGTCAACCGCTTGCCGGAACTGCTCAGTGGCAGTTTCAGCGCGGTTGCCGCTTAAGTCGCGCGGGAACCAGCCCACCATGGCCATTCAATGGTTTCCCGGCCACATGCACTTGACCCGCAAGGCGATTGCACAGCGGATCAAGGAGACCGATGTAGTGATCGAGCTGCTGGACGCCCGACTGCCGGGCTCCAGCGCCAACCCGATGCTGGCCGAGCTGACCGCAGGCACACCATCGCTGAAAGTTCTGAACAAGCAGGATCTGGCTGACCCGCAAGTGACCGACCTGTGGCTTGCCCATTTCAACGCGATCAAGGACACCCAGGCAATCGGGCTGGATGCCAGTGTCAGTACGCCGGCGCAGGTTCTCATACGCGCCTGCCACGCATTGGCGCCCACGCGCGGCAGCATGAGCAAGCCCATGCGGGTGCTGATTTGCGGCATTCCGAACGTGGGCAAATCGACGCTGATCAACACGTTGAGCGGCAAGCGCGCCACCAAGACCGGTGACGAAGCCGGCATCACCAAGATTGAGCAGCGCATTACCCTGGCCGACGGTTTTTACCTGTTCGACACGCCGGGCGTGCTGTGGCCGCGCATCATCGTTGCCAACAGTGGCTACAACCTGGCTGCCAGCGGCGCGATTGGCCGCAATGCCTACGACGAGGAAGAGGTTGCGTTGACCCTGTTGGGCTACCTCAAACTTCACTACCCATCCCAGGTCGAAGCGCGCTACAAGCTGAACGGTGTGGCGGCAATGTCGGATGAGGACCTGCTCAGTGACATTGGCCGAAAGCGCGGCGCTTTGCAGGGTGGCAACCGGGTCAACCTGCAAAAGGCGGCTGAAATTGCCATTTATGATTTTCGATCTTCGGTGCTTGGCCGCGTGACGCTGGAAACCCCCGATGAGTATGCAACGTGGCTGGTTGAAGGGCAATTGCTGGATGCGCAACGGCAGCTTAAAAAGAAGAAACTGCCCAAGTCGGCCAAAGTGCAGGACGCCGAAGCCCACCTGAAAGCTGGGTTGCGATGAACAAATGCGGAGATTCTGAAGCGGACATGCACTGATTTTGGGAGAGTGTTTGGGCGGGACATTGATTATTTGGCAAGTTGCCATCCATCGGCTATATTGCGGGCGGTGGCAATACGCAACCAACAACAGGAGTTCCTTTTCCATGATGTCTATTCTCACAACCATCTTCGTCGGTCTGATCGTCGGCTTCATCGCGCGTGCCGTCAAACCCGGTGATGACAAGCTCGGCTGGATCATGACTGCGGTCGTTGGCGTGGCCGGTTCATTCGCAGCGAGTTACGCTGGCACGGCCATGGGCTGGTACAAGCAAGGTGAGCCAGCGGGCTGGATTGCGTCGGTGGTGGGTGCGGTAATTTTGTTGTTTATCTACGCGATGGTTGCCAAAAAGTCCTGACATCCCGGGGTAGGCAAGCTGCGCATGTGCGCATGCAAGTGCGTACGCGAGAGCGTTTGCCAAGGCGGTGCCTGTCTAATCCGTCTGGCCAGGTCTGAGAGGCCTGTCAGCGTCATTCGCCGTATAATGGTCGGCTGCCAAACAGCAGCCCAATAGTTGACACCACGCGACTCGAAGAAGTCCCGGGCGTCCTCTGGCAGGCCGGCACGGCAGAACACCCTTCCCAAAACGCAATCGACTGCTCTGCGCCAGGTCCGGGGTGGCAGGGACCAACCTTCCCTGCAAGATGACACCCCCAACGACAAGTCAGTTGACTTGCCACGCCCCGGATTCAGGAGTAACTAGATGGCTAAAGAAGAACTGATTGAGATGCGCGGAAAGGTAAACGAAGTTTTGCCTGATTCGCGTTTTCGCGTGACCCTGGAAAACGGGCACGAACTGATCGCCTACACCGGCGGGAAAATGCGCAAGCACCACATTCGCATCATTGCCGGCGACGACGTGTCGCTGGAGCTTTCGCCCTATGACCTCAGCAAAGGTCGCATCATGTTCCGTCACATTGCGGGTCGCGGTGGGCCGCCACAGCGTTGATTCCACTGACCGGTCAGGCGCTGGATGAACGGCAAAGCGACAACGTTGCACAACCCTGAACCGGCCGTTTCGACCATTGGCGGCGTGATCATGCCAAAGCAAAACAGGGCGGCCCTGAACGAAAAAGGCGAGCGCGGGGAATCCTACTTTCACCCTGTCACGCTGGCGCCCGTGCCGATCATCCGATGCCTGCCTGAATTGCCACCAACTGCCGATGTGTACCCAATACACTCCCACCGCCCGCGACCGGTTCAGAGCCTCGCAGTTGGGCGTGTCCCACTTGCCTGAGACCGACTGGCCGCCCGAGGTCTTTCCCGGCTACATCGCGCCGATTGTGCGGCGAGGCGCTGAGTCTGAAGTGGCGAGTGGGAATTTGCAGGTCGATCTGGCCCGGTTTGGCCTGGTGCCACGCTGGAGCCACGACTTTGCCCACGCCGCAGGGATTGCCAAGGGAACCTACAATGCCCGCAGTGAAACGGCAGCAAAAAAGCCCAGTTTTTCGGGCCCATGGCGGGATCGTCAATGGGCCATCGTGCCCATGGAAAACTATTTTGAGTATTGCTGGGAAACCGGCCGGGCCGAGCGCTGGCGCATCCAGCAGGCCAGTGGCGAGCCATTTTTCTGCGCCGGGCTGTGGGAGCGGTGGCACGACCCGGGCCGTGCGGCCAATGAAGCGGTGTTTGCCAGCTTTACGTTGTTGACGGTCAATGCCGACCAGCACCCGCTGGGCCGGCGCATGCATCGGCCCGGTGACGAAAAGCGCATGCCATTGATTTTCGATGCCACGCGCCTTGACGAATGGCTGCACGCCTCAGTCGGCCAGGCTTTGGCGTTGACTCAGTTGCCGCCGCCCTTGAATCTGGTGGGCGAGCCAGCGCCAAAACGGCCCGCCAAAGCGGCGGTCCCGACAACCGGCTATCTCTTTTAACCGGCTGAATTGAACCCAGAATTTCAATTGGCTACGGCACTGCAACTGACGCAACGTGATACCCAAGCGTTGCCGAAATCTCATTGGCCGTGGCTTGCAATTTGGACAGCCACTCATCTTCCATGCGACCGGCTGGCGCAGAAATTGACAGGCCCGCCACCAGTTTGGCCTGGTCGTCAAAAATGCCGGCCGCCATGCAGCGCACACCCAGCTCCAGTTCCTCGTTGTCGTGTGCGTTTCCATATTGGCGGACTTTGGCCAATTCGCGCTCCAGCACGGGCAATTGGGTGATGCTGTTCCTGGTTTGGCCCGACAGACCGGTGCGTGTGGCGTAGGCGCGGATGCGCTGCGGGTCGTCGGCCGCCAAAAACAGCTTGCCTACCGACGTCAGGTGCAACGGTGCCCGCCCGCCAATGGCGCGCACCACCTGCATGCCAGAGCGTTCACTGAAAGCCCGCTCGATGTAGACGATTTCGTCGCCCTGGCGCAGGCTCAGGTTAACCGGCTGCTGGATCAGCCGGTGAAGCTCACGCATCGGCACCAAGGCAGCATCCCGCACGTTCAGGCGGCCTTTGACCAGGTTGCCCAACTCAAGCAGCCGCATCCCCAGGCGGTAGCTGCCGGGGTGCGGGCGATCCACAAACCGGCCGGTGGCCAGGTCATTCAAGATACGGTGGGTTGTGGATGGGTGCAGGCCGGTTTTGTCGCTGATTTCCTTGAGTGAAATGGCATCCTCACGCGACGCCAATACGTCGATTAACGCAAACATGCGCTCAATCACCTGAACGGTCGGAGTTGCTGGCACGCCTTTATTGGCTTTTGTCATGGGAAGGTCCTGATCTTTACAGGTTGCATTTTATCTTGTGAAATGTAAACCCAGCGTCAACGGCGTGAGTCGAGCATTCAGACTTCAAAAATCGTCAACGGGAAGATTTTGTCGAGATTAAGCGGACTCGCCCCAAGCGCCATCCACCAGGATCTGGTGCGGCCCGAAATTTGCCTTGTAAGCCATTTTGCTGCTTTGGCTGATCCAGTAACCCAGGTACAAATGGGCCAGACCCAACTGCCGGGCCTGCTCCAGTTGCCACAGCACACAGTAAGTGCCAAAGCTGGCGTGCGCCTCAGGTTCGTAAAATGTGTAAACAGCTGAAATTCCGTCTTCCAGCACGTCCAGAATCGACACCATTTTCAAAGGTCCCGGCGAGCCGTCATCCAGCGTTTCCCGGAACTCGACCAGCCGGGAGTTGACGCGGCTTTGCAGCAAAAACTGGGTGTATTGGTCGATGCTGTCCTCGTCCATGCCGCCACCCGAATGGCGTCCGGTCTGATAGCGCAGGTAAAGCTGGTAGTGCTCCGGATGAAAACCCAGGCTGAGCACTCTGGCCTGCAGGTGGCCATGCCGGGCTTGGGCGCGTCGCTGGCTCTTGGTGGGTTTGAAGCTATTAACCAGCAGTCGCAGCGGTTGGCAGGCCTGACAACTGTCGCAATAGGGCCGATAGGTAAACATGCCACTGCGCCGAAAGCCCTGCGCCACCAGTTCCGAATAGGTCGCGTTGTTGATCAGATGGCTGGGGCTAGCCACTTGCGAGCGGGCCTGGCGCTGCGGCAAATAGCTGCAAGGGTAGGGCGCAGTGGCGTAAAACTGCAGTCTTTGAAGCGGAAGGTCCTTGAGGTGCGTCACGTGCCAGCAGCCCTTGAATTCAATAGTTCATGCCAGTATAAAGGTTCGAATTTCCATTTTGGAGCGACTTGAAGCGAGCTGGTTTTAACGTGCGCCTGGAACCTGGCACGTGGCATTTCTGCCGCACCCAGTGATGACAGGTGCGACGTATTCTGCTGGCAATCAATCAGCCTGATGCCTTGACGCCTGCACAGGCACACCAATGCCGCCAGGGCAATTTTTGACCCATTGGGTTGCAAGGAAAACATCGATTCGCCAAAAACCGCTGCACCCAAGGCCACACAGTAAAGCCCGCCGACCAGTTCACCATTCACCCAGGTTTCTACACTGTGCGCAAGTCCAGCCTGGTGCAATTCGCAGTAGGGCTTGACCATCTCGTCAACGATCCAGGTGCCGGGCCTGTCGTCACTTTGAGGGTCGGCCGGCCGGCCGGGCGGGCCGACGCGCTGGCTCTGTGCACAGGCGTTGATGACGCGCTCGAACGCGGTGTCAATGCGAATCTCACAGCAAGAATCTTCGATGAACTTTTTCAGTGTCTGCTTGAGCGAGCGGTGAAGCTTGAATTGAGCCACATCCAGCACCATCCTTGGGTCGGTGCTCCACCACAGAATCGGCTGGCCCTCACTGAACCAGGGGAAAATTGCATTGGCATAGGCGTTGCGGAGCGTCGCCACGTCCAGTTTGCCGCCCATCGCCAGCAACCCGCAGGCGGGTGATTCAGGGCCCCACGCGGTATCGACCGCCGGAAACGGCTCGCCAGGTGCCAGAGTGGGCAGGTGAAAATTTTGGCGTTGCATAAAGGAAGGTTACAGGGAAGCCTAAATCCGAGTTAAATCCGAGTTATACCCGAGCTTGAATCATCGGATTTTGAAGCAGTGCACCGGTTGATTGCCAACGGTTTCAATGAATCCCGCGCACCGGCGCAGCAAAGCTCTCAAATATTCACGGGTTTCAAGCCAGCAAGCTCAAGAACTGGCTCTAGACCCGTTAGAATACGGGCTCGTCGGGGCGTAGCGCAGCCTGGTAGCGCATCTGGTTTGGGACCAGAGGGTCGAAGGTTCGAATCCTTTCGCCCCGACCATCAATTTCTCTTCTCACTGTCACTTCTCACTTTCGGTTCTGCTCAGAACTCTGCCCGTAGCTCAGTTGGATAGAGCATCAGCCTTCTAAGCTGAGGGTCGGGGGTTCGATCCCCTCCGGGCAGACCAAATTTCATTCCAAAACGACGCGATAGTGCGTTGCTTCTCCTTGCCGCACTGAAGTGCTGTCTGCGTCGGCGCGCCTTCTCTCTCGTCGTTTTGGAATGAAATTGCGTCGGCTCTGGTTGGCGCTGCCAGGGACAGCGCTTCGCTGAAGCAACACTATTCGCCTGGCTTCGCGGCGAACTGGAGGCAAATATCACCTCGAAGTTTAAAAATGAATCTGTAGGTTAATTTTTCGTCAGAATTAGAGATTCTGACGAAGTTATTGACTAAGCCGGGCCTTAGCTCTCGTATATATTGAGTATTACGCTATATAAATGGTAGTAAATTCTCAGGCCTCAGAGGCGGTTTTCTTCTTTGGCCTGCCGCCAAGTCTGCCGTTTTGTCGTGACGTGATCACTTTTTTTTCGGACTTTGAGGCACCGCCAGTGGCACCGATTTGCGCCATCCAGCGCTTGGTTCCGAGCACGCCTTTGACCAATGCGGGGACGTACAAATCCGCATCAAGCCTGGGCCAGTGCAAGCCTAAACCAGAGGCTTGGATTTCGATGATTTTCAAGTCTGATGCCTTTGCACCCTGAAGGCCTTGCGCATGGTCAACTGGAAACTCGAAGCAGCAACCGTTGTCCAATTCAATACGGATTCTCTTGTTTGCATAGCCGGCGGCTACGGCCAGTGGTCCGCGTGCCAAAAGGCGACGGCCCGCTTCCTGACTTTTGTGAAAAGCGTCATCAGTAATGACGCCGATAGTGCTACTTACAGTCTTAGTTCCCATGAATGGTTCCCCAGGCTTCGCACAGAACGTGCAGGTTGTTGATCAGGTATTTTTCCAATGCATTGAGCTGTGAAATCGTAAACCCATGGTGTGACTTGAGGCGCACGGATTTCAGATCACACAGCAGGTCAAATTTCGCTGCCATGGCTGGCCCAATGACGTGCACATGCGGCGGTGCATGGTCGTTCGGCCAAATGACTATTCGCCAACCCCTGAACGACGCAATGACTTTGGGCATGCTGAATTTTAACCTAATCGCGCTTAGGTTATTGCAAACCTGACCTGAATGAACCTGGAAGTTAATTTCCCGTCAGAATTGGAGATCCTGACGAAATTTTTGATAAAACCTGGCGTTAGCTCTCGTATACATTAAATACAATGCTATACTAACTATAGTAAACGAGAGAATCCGAAGCGTCAAACTGCCGCCAACGTAATTCCCTTGAACTCCCCCGTCGCAATCCGTTTTTGCCACTCGGCCGGACCGGTGTTGTGCACGCTGGTGCCACCCGCGTCCACTGCCACTGTAACGGGCATGTCCACTACGTCAAATTCGTAAATGGCTTCCATGCCAAGGTCGGCAAAACCGACCACTTTGGCGGTTTTGATGGCTTTGCTGACCAAGTAGGCAGCGCCACCCACAGCCATCAGGTAGGCGCTTTTGTGTTTTTTGATGGCTTCGATGCCGGTTGGGCCGCGCTCTGCCTTGCCGATCATGGCGATCAGCCCGGTTTGGGCCAGCATCATTTCCGTGAAGCCGTCCATGCGGGTGGCGGTGGTGGGGCCTGCGGGTCCAACCGCTTCGTCGCGCACCGGGTCCACCGGGCCGACGTAATAGATCACGCGGTTGGTGAAGTCAACGGGCAGCTTTTCGCCTTTGGCCAGCATCTGCTGGATGCGTTTATGCGCGGCGTCGCGCCCGGTGAGCATTTTGCCGTTCAACAGCAACGTGTCGCCCGGTTTCCAGCTGGCAACTTCAGCTTTGGACAGCGTGTTCAGGTCAACCTTTCGGCTTTTCACATAATCGGGCGTCCAGTGCACGTCGGGCCAAACATCAAGGCTGGGCGGCTCCAGATAGACCGGGCCGCTGCCATCCATCACAAAATGGGCATGGCGGGTGGCAGCGCAGTTGGGAATCATCGCCACCGGTTTGCCTGCTGCGTGGGTGGGGTACATGTTGATCTTGATGTCCAGCACCGTGGTCAACCCGCCGAGTCCCTGCGCACCGATGCCCAGCGCGTTGACCTTTTCAAACAGCTCAAGCCGCAGTGCTTCGACTTTGGTCAAAACCGCACCCGACGATGATTTGGCTTGCAATTCATACATGTCGATGTCTTCCATCAGGCTTTGCTTAGCCAGCAGCACGGCTTTTTCAGCGGTACCGCCAATGCCGATGCCCAGCATCCCCGGCGGGCACCAGCCAGCGCCCATGGTTGGCACGGTTTTCAGCACCCAATCAACGATGGAGTCGCCAGGGTTGAGCATCGCCAGTTTCGACTTGTTTTCGGAGCCGCCGCCTTTGGCCGCCACGGTAATGTCGAGCTTGTTCCCCGCCACGATCTCGACGTTGATGACCGCCGGCGTGTTGTCATGGGTGTTCTTGCGGTCGAATTGCGGGTCGGCCACGATGGAGCCTCGCAGCGGGTTGTCTGGGTTCATGTAAGCGCGGCGTACGCCTTCATTCACGGCATCGTCCAGCGTGCCGTCGAAGCCTTCCAGGCGGACATTCATGCCGATTTTCAGAAACACGTTGACGATGCCAGTGTCCTGGCAGACCGGGCGGTGGCCCATCGCACTCATCCTGCTGTTGGTCAAAATTTGCGCAATCGCGTCCTTGGCGGCAGGGCCTTGCTCGCGCTCATAGGCGCGCGCCAGGTGGGTGATGTAGTCAGCCGGGTGGTAGTAGCTGATGAACTGCAACGCGGCGGCGATGGATTCGATCAGGTCAGCCTGGCGAATGGTGGTCAGCGCGGTGGTGGTTGAAGGCGTGGCGGTCATGGTGATTTCCAGGTTTTCAATCGTTGTTGGTGCGGCCATCCAGTTTTTTGGCCTCGTGCTCGCTGCTGGACATCAGCTTGTCGGTGTAGGCAATGGCCATGGCGCTGAGCAAGAACACGATGTGAATCAAGGTCTGCCACAACAGCACTTTTTCGGTGTAGTTGTTGGCGTTGATGAAGGTTTTGAGCAGATGGATCGACGAGATGCCGATGATGGCAGTGGCCAGTTTCACCTTCAGCACGCTGGCGTTCACGTGGCTCAACCACTCGGGCTGGTCCGGGTGGTTTTCCAGGTTCATGCGGCTTACAAAAGTCTCATAGCCGCCCACAATCACCATGATCAGCAGGTTGGAGATCATCACCACGTCAATCAGCGCCAGCACCACCAGCATGATCACTGTCTCGTTCAGGCCGGTGATTTTGGCCTCCGCCACGTAACCGCTGCTTTTCACCAGCACGTCAATGTCGGGCTGGCTGCCAAAGGCTGCGAACACCAGGTGATAAAGCTCCACGCCAAAGTGAAACACATACACCGCCTGCGCCAGGATCAGGCCCAGGTACAGCGGCAATTGCAGCCATCGGCTGGCAAAAATGAAGTTGGCGAGCGGTGGCAGACGGCGTTTGGATTGGGTGGAGGTGGGGTGAGGTTGGTTCATGTTGCACAGAGTCTAAGTCGGGTTTCTACTGACCCGAGAATTGTAGTGGTCTGGTGTGGCGTGCCGCAGAATGCAGGCGACGGTCGGTGTTTCTGCGAGTCAGTACCTCGTAAGTGGATACCCTGACACTGCCAATCGATTTGTGACCGAATGAGCGACCCTTACTAATACTTTCCAGGAGACCCTTTATGAGTAGCGCAATTGAATCCGTCTTGGTAGAAAACCGTGTCTTCCCGCCGTCTGCCGCCGCCGCCCGAGGCGCCAGAATAGCCAGCATGACGCAGTACGATGCCATGTGCAAAGAAGCCGAAGATGACTTTGAAGGCTTCTGGGCCAGGCTGGCAAAGGGGAATCTGGTCTGGAGCAAACCCTTCACCAAAACGCTGGATGAAACCAATGTGCCGTTCTACAAATGGTTTGACGATGGCGAACTGAATGCATCCGCAAATTGCCTGGACCGGCATACCGGCACACCCGTAGAAAACAAGACCGCAGTCATTTTTGAGGCCGACGACGGCGCGGTGACAAAGACCAGCTACAAGGAGCTGCTCGCAAAAGTCAGTCAGTTTGCCAACGCGCTCAAGGCCGACGGCATCCAGAAGGGCGACCGGGTACTGATTTACATGCCGATGACGCTCGAAGGCGTGGTGGCGATGCAGGCCTGTGCCCGCATTGGTGCCACCCACAGCGTGGTGTTCGGCGGCTTTTCGGCCAAGGCGCTTCAGGAGCGCATCATCGACGCGGGTGCCGTGGCCGTCATCACATCCAACTACCAAATGCGCGGCGGCAAGGAGCTGCCGCTCAAAGCCATCGTGGACGAGGGCCTGGCGTTGGGTGGCTGCGACAGCATCAAGACCGTGTATGTTTACCAGCGCACCCAAACTGCCTGCAACATGGTGACCGGGCGCGACAAAACCTTCGCCGACGCCCTGGTCGGCAAAAGCACCGAATGCGCGCCGACACCTGTGGGCGCAGAACACCCGTTATTCATTCTTTACACCTCTGGCTCCACCGGCAAGCCAAAGGGCGTGCAGCACGCCACGGGCGGCTACCTGCTGTGGGCCAAGCTGACGATGGACTGGACGTTTGATTTGCGGCCCGACGACATCTTCTGGTGCACCGCCGACATCGGCTGGATCACCGGCCACACCTACGTTGCCTATGGCCCGTTGGCCGCCGGTGCAACTCAAATCATCTTTGAAGGCGTGCCGACTTTCCCCAACGCCGGGCGTTTCTGGCAAATGATTGATCGCCATAAATGCACGATTTTTTACACCGCGCCGACTGCGATCCGCTCCTTGATCAAGGCCGCCGAAAGCGATGAAAAAGTGCATCCCGCGCGCTCTGACCTCTCCAGCTTGCGGATACTGGGATCGGTCGGCGAGCCAATCAACCCCGAGGCCTGGATGTGGTACCACAAGCATGTGGGCTCCGAGCGTTGCCCGATCGTTGATACCTTCTGGCAAACCGAAACCGGCGGCCACGTCATCACGCCGCTGCCCGGTGCCACGCCGCTGGTGCCCGGCAGTTGCACGCTGCCCTTGCCAGGCATCATGGCGGCCATCGTCGATGAAGTGGGCCATGACATTCCCAACGGAACCGGCGGCATTCTGGTCATCAAGCGGCCCTGGCCGTCAATGATCCGCACCATCTGGAACGACCCGGAGCGTTTCAAGAAAAGTTATTTTCCGCAGGAAATGGGCGGCACGTTTTATCTGGCGGGAGACGGCGCCGTACGCAGTGCCGACCGGGGTTACTTTCGCATAACGGGTCGGATTGACGATGTGCTGAATGTCTCGGGCCACCGCATGGGCACGATGGAGATCGAGTCAGCGCTGGTATCCAAAACCGATTTGGTGGCCGAAGCCGCCGTGGTGGGCCGTCCGGACGATTTGACCGGTGAGGCAATCTGCGCATTCGTGGTGCTGAAGCGGCCTATGCCCACGGGCGACGAAGCCAGGAAAATTGCCAAGGAACTGCGCGATTGGGTCGCCAAGGAAATTGGCCCGATTGCCAAGCCCAAGGACATCCGCTTTGGCGAAAACCTGCCCAAAACAAGGTCCGGCAAGATCATGCGCCGTCTGCTGCGCTCGATTGCCAAGGGCGAAGCAGTCACGCAGGACACGTCCACCCTTGAAAATCCGGCGATTCTGGACCAGCTTGGGCAAGCCTACTGACGGCCATCAGCGTGGTCGGAGTGTGACTGAAAAATGCTATATAATAAATAGCAAACTATCTAATAAGTACAAGAGCTAGATGCTTATTTTGTTGATAAAATGCGATTTTTACAGGTTTTCGCGCGGTTTTGGAGAAATTTCATATTACCCGTGATATTAGATTGTTCAAGAAGCGTCCTGTGCAGAGCTTCCTGAATACCGAGTTTGTCCAGACCATAAAAAAGCCCGCATTGGCGGGCTTTTTTTGGGGAGCACCGGTCAGTTCACCGGGCGGCATCAAACCAGTTTAAGTGGCTGACAGAACCCAAGCGGCCAATTTTTTGGCTTCTGCTTCGTTCACCTGCGCATTGGCTGGCATGGGCACGGCACCCCATACGCCCGCGCCACCCTTGATAATTTTTACGGCCAGTTTGTCGGCAGCACCTTTGTCGGCGGTGTATTTGACGGCAATTTCCTTGTAGGACGGACCAACCAGCTTTTTATCAACCGCGTGGCAGGCCATGCAGTTTTTGGAGGTTGCCAAAGCCTGATCCGCAAACGCGGGCGCGGCTATAGCCATGGCAGCAATCACGGCAACTTGGGCAAACAGGGCACGTTTCATCTTTTTCCTCTGGAGGTAGTGGAGAGTTGGAGTACAGTTCTTCAACGTGATTGTAATGAATGTCGTTGACAGCTTAAATCCGTTAGTTGTGACAATTTTCTGGGGGCTGACATGTTTTTCTTAGGGCTTGGCATCGTTTTTTTGGCCATGTGGTACCTTGAAATCGGGCCTGTGGCCAGTTGGGCCTGGTATGTTGTGCTCGCGCCGTTTGGCCTGGCCGTTGCCTGGTGGGCGTGGGCCGACGCCAGTGGTTACACCAAACGCAAGGCGATGGAGCGTGAAGACGCCAAGCGTAAAGCCCGGGTGGACAAGAACAAAGAGGCAATTGGCACGCTACAGACCAAGCGCCGCCGCTGAAATCGGGGCAAAAACAAGGACTTTCTTGTCCGTCCTTTTGACCTCCCGATTCGGGCTTTACGGTCGCAAATGCACAGGCGGGTCAACTTGGGCGGGTCAACTCCGGCGGTTCAAAGCGGGCGGTTCAATAGTCGTCTAAAACCGCGCCCTTGCTGGCGGTCGACGCATTGAATGCAAACTTGGCCTGAACACCCCGCGTGTAGCGCGGCGCTGGTGCCTTCCAGCCAACTTTGCGTTTGGCGATTTCAGCTTCGCTCACATTCAGTTCCAACTTGAGCTGGTGCGAATCAATGGTGATGGAGTCACCCTCCTGGATGAAGGCGATCAGGCCGCCGACCGCCGCCTCGGGCGCGACGTGGCCGACCACCATGCCCCAGGTGCCACCGGAGAAGCGCCCATCCGTGATCAGTCCGACGGTTTCACCCAAGCCGGCACCGACTAACGCGCCGGTAGGCGCCAGCATTTCGGGCATGCCGGGGCCGCCCTTGGGGCCGAGGTAACGCAGCACCATCACGTCACCAGCGACGATTTTGCCGGCCAGAATCGCGGCCAGGCCGGATTGTTCGTCGTCAAACACCCGTGCCGGGCCGGTCATGACCGGTTTTTTCAGGCCAGTGATCTTCGCCACACAGCCTTCAGGGCTCAAGTTGCCTTTGAGGATGGCCAGGTGGCCCTGTTTGTACATCGGGTTGGAGATTGGGCGAATCACGTCTTGATCGGCACGCGGCACATCAGGCAGATCCTTCAGCACTTCGGCAATGGTTTGCCCGGTGATGGTGATGCAGTCGCCGTGCAGCAGGCCAGCCGGTAGCAAGGTCTTCATCACTTGCGGAATACCACCGGCCTTGTGCAAATCCACCGCCAGGTATTTGCCGGATGGCTTCAAGTCACACAACACCGGGGTTTTGACGCGGACGCGCTCGAAATCGTCAATCGTCCACGGCACCTGGGCGGCGTGGGCGATGGCCAAAAAGTGCAGCACTGCATTGGTGGAGCCGCCCGTCGCCATGATCACCGCCACCGCATTTTCCAGCGCCTTTTTGGTCACGATATCGCGCGGTTTGATGTCTTTTTTGATGGCTTCAATCAACACCTTGGCCGACTCTTTGGCCGAGCTCACTTTCTCGTCGTGCGGATTGGCCATGGTGGACGAGTAGGGCAGGCTCAAGCCCAACGCCTCAAAGCTCGACGACATGGTGTTGGCCGTGTACATGCCGCCGCAAGAACCAGTGCCGGGCACCGCGCGACGCTCGATCTGTAGCAGATCTTCATCGCTCATATTGCCCGCAGCGTTTTGGCCCACGGCTTCGAACACACTCACGATGTTGAGGTCCTGCCCCTTGTATCTTCCCGGCAAAATCGTGCCGCCATAGACGTAAATGGCAGGCACATTGGCGCGCAACATGCCCATCATGCCGCCCGGCATGTTCTTGTCGCAGCCGCCCACCACCAGCACGCCGTCCATCCACTGGCCTTGCACGCAGGTTTCGATGCAGTCAGAAATCACCTCGCGCGAAACCAGCGAATATTTCATGCCCTCGGTGCCCATCGCCATGCCGTCGGAAATGGTTGGCGTGCCAAAAATCTGCGCCTTGCCGCCGGCTTCTTCAATTCCCTCCACCGCTGCGTCAGCCAGCCTTTGCAATCCAGAATTGCACGGCGTAATGGTGCTGTGCCCATTGGCCACGCCGACCATGGGTTTCTTGAAGTCGGCTGCTTCGTAACCCATGGCGTAATACATGGAACGGTTCGGAGCACGCGACTTGCCCTCGGTGATGTTTTTGCTGCGCGGGTTCAGGATGATGGGGTGGGTGGTCATGGTGTGAAGTGTTGAAGTGGCAAGGTTGCGACCTATTCAAGTTTATCCGGTTCACGATGCGGTTGCCAAATTCGCCACCATTAAAAATGGATTGACGATCTGCAAGCTGCCCACGCGCTGCATGTGCTGCATATCTTCTGAATACAGCACCTGGCACTTGGCATGCGTCGCGCTGGCGATGATCAGGCTGTCGTAAAACGAAAAGCCGTGTTCGCTGCGCAGCTTCAGCGCAGATTCGATCAAGGCAGTGCTGGGGCCGACCTGGTTCATCGGCTGCAAGACCAGGTTAACGTACGCCAGGATGCGCTCTTGCGGCAATTGCAGGCGCTTCGCCTTACATGCGACGTTGCAAAACTCCTGAATCACCTGGTAGCTGACGACGCCGAGCTGACTGTTCAGCGCATAGGCCAGCAAGTCCTTCGCGCGGGTTTGCTTGCGGGGCTCCAGGGTGTCAAAGCAGTAGACGACGATGTTGGTGTCAAAGAAGACGCGCTGGGCCGGTTCACCAAAGTCACTCATCAGGCAACACCATTGAGGCGTTGCAGGATGCGCGCCTCACGTTCGTTGTCTTCTTCACCATCCTGTTCGCGTAAGGGCCTGCGCTGTGAAGCAGGCGCAAAACGATAATCCGCAGGCACGAAAGGCTTGCCCGCAATGGGGGCGGACAGTTCATCCAGCATGGCGCGGGTTTGCGCGAGCTTGAGACCACCGACATCTTCGCTGCTGTAACTGGCCAGCCATTTTCTGAACTCCCCGTTGAGCGTGGTGCCGCGCAGGCGTGCCAGGGCGCGCGCCTGTTCGATCAGCGAGTCGTCGGC
>JANOMD010000078.1:0-7312 GCA_031420135.1 Rhodoferax sp.
GGGCTGTAGTGTGACTTCGGTGGCGTAATCGGTGTTGGTGGCCAGCCCCATGAAGCTGCCCGCCCTGGCGCGCGTGGCCTTGTACTCCGGCAGATAGCGACCGGCCTGGCGCATCAGCCATACCGGCGTGTGGGGCGTGGCTTGGCGCAGGCAGGCGCGGATGAAAGTGTCGTTTTTCTGGGGCACCGAAGTGGTTGCAGTGGTCATGTGCAGATTGTCGCAGCCTTAAACTGACAGAGAAAATTAATTGGGGTCAGATTCCAATTAAGTATGCAAAATAAACATATATAATTGGAATCTGACCCCAATTAATGCACTCGCCGGTGCTCCACCAGCAGGCATTTGTTCTGCACCACCAGGAGCCCTGCCGCCCGCGCCTTCTGGGCTGCCAAGGCATGCTCAATCCCCAACTGCAGCCACAGCGCTTTGGCGCCAATGGCGATGGCTTCATCAGCCACCGGGGGCACGTCAACGCTGTTGCGAAACACATTGACCAAATCAATCTGCACGTGCTTGGCGGCTTCGATCAGGTTGGGGTAAACCTTTTCACCCAGGATTTCGCTGACTTGCGCGGCCGGGTTGATGGGCACGATGCGCCAGCCTTTGGACTGCATGTACTGCGCAATCTCAAAGCTGTCCCTGTGGGTTTTCGGTGACAGGCCCACAACGGCCACGGTGCGGTGGGTTTTAAGGATGTGCTGGATGTCTTCAGATTGCGTCACGTCAAACCTGGGATTTGTATTTGACCGAGCAACCATACGGCTGGGTCGTCGGTTGGACACTGGCCACCGCATGGGCAGCACCCGCCATGAGCAAAGAAACGGCGAATGCAGCCTGGGTGGCGCGAACAGCGAATTGACGACGCATCATGGGGTTCTTTTGGTGGTTTGCAATCTGCCATGCCAATGCGAAAAGGGTGGGGTGACAGGACGGTAAAAAATTAACCTGTAGGTTAATTTTTGTGTCAGAACCATCAAATTTTACCAAAATACCAATTAAATACATCTCTAGCTCTCGTATTTATTAGAAAGTTTGCTATTTATTATATAGCATTTCTCAAACACTCAATCCACGGCTAATCTGCGCTCACGCGCGTTTCCGGGTCTGCCACTTCCCCGCTGGCGATGCGGGCGGCTTGGGCTTGCACTTGCAGCCAGTCGCAGAATGCGCTCACCTCGGCGCGGCTGGCGCTGCGCGGACCGACGATCAGCCAGTAGGCCATGGGGCTGTCCATGCGGGTTTCGGGCAACACTTCGATCAGATCACCGCGCGCCAGGTTCTCCGCGATCAGCGGCATGCGCGCCAGCACCACGCCCTGGCCTGCCAGCGCGGCCTGCGTCATCTGGTAGGCATAGTTGAAATACAGCCAGCGTTTGGGCTGGAGTTGGGTTAAATGCTGCTCGTCAAACCAGCGCCGCCAGGTGAGCCACTCCAGGTGGGTTCGGTGGGCGTCACCGGCTTCGATGAGCGAAAAGCGCGCCAAGTCCTCGGGCTTCCTGATGCGCGGGCTGCCTTTGAGCAGCCAGGGGCTGATCACCGGCGCCAACTGCTCGCCAAACAGGCGAATGGCCGTGCCCGGCATGGCGCTGGCCGGGCCGTAGCGGATGGCCAGATCGACATCGGCGACGTCCATGTCCAGCGGCGCGTCGGTCGCATCAATGCGGATGTCGATGTCGGGGTTGTTGCGCTGAAACACCTCCATGCGCGGAATCAGCCACATCGACGCGAACGACGCAAAGGTGGTGATGGAGACGTTGCGGCGCCCGGCGCTTTGGCGAATCTGGCGCACCGCGCCGTCGATTTGCGGCAAGGCGCGCGCCACGCTGGCCAGCAACAGCGCGCCCGCACTGGTGAGCTCGACCGCCCGCGTGTGGCGCAGGAAAAGCGACGCGCCCACATCGTCTTCCAGCGCCTGGATCTGTCGGCTCACAGCCGACTGGGTGACGGCCAGCTCTTCCGACGCGGCGCGAAAGTTCAGGTGGCGCGCGACCGCTTCAAAAGCGCGCAGGTGACCTGCCGCAATCGGCCGGGTGCGAAGGTGGGTCTGTGAATGGAGCATGACAAAGGTGGATTCAAGGGGATTTGATTAGTGTCTATTCAGCATCAATAGTGTGCCTTGTTTTCATGGGACGGACCAGTGCAATGGGTGGGTCATTCACTCTCACCAGCCCCTCCAACCCGCAGCACAGGAGACATTCATGCGAACAGCATCTGTTCTGATATCGCAACAATGCAAGTCGCTGTGAGCTGCCGCGATAATTGCGGGCATGGCCCGTCCCAAGTCAGCAACCTTCGAATTCAAGCGCGACGACATCCTGAACACGGCTGCCGCATGCTTTGCCACCAAAAGCTACGCCGCCGCCAGCATGAACGACATCGCCGCCGCCAGTGGCACCTCCAAGGCGCGGCTGTACCACTATTACGGGGCCAAAGAGGCGATTCTTTTTGACCTGCTGGACCGCTACACCCAACGTCTTTTAATGCTGATCAGCCAGGTCGAAGCAGCCGCCCAGCGCCGCAGCCTGGACGACCGCGCCGCGCTGCACGAATTGGTGCGCGCCTTTTTGCTCGAATACGAAACCTCCGCAACACGCCACGTCGCACTGTTGAACGACACGAAATTTCTGGGCGACGAGCAGCGCGAACTGATCCTGAACCGCCAGCGCGATGTGGTCTCCGCTGTCACCCGATTCCTGCACCGCGCCTACCCCGAGCGCGTGACCGTCCAGAACCAGACCGCCATCACCATGATGCTGTTTGGCATGATCAACTGGACCTTCACCTGGCTGCGGCCCGACGGCGCGATGAGCTACCGCGCCTTTGCCGACGAAGTAGTGGCGATGCTGGAGGGTGGGCTGACGGTTTGACCGCGTTTCAGTAAACTCCGCAAGTCGCCCATTTAGCGAATCTGGAGAACCTCTTGACCACCCCTACCAAAGCCTTTGCGTCGCAAGCCGACCTTGCCGACAAAAAAATCACCTTTGAGCAGTTGAGCCCCCATTGCTGGGCCTACACCGCCGAGGGTGACCCCAATTCGGGCGTCATCATTGGCGACAAATTCATCATGGTGTCGGACGCCACCGCCACCCCCGCGATGGCGCAGGATTTGATTGCCAGGATCCGCAGCGTGAGCCAAAAACCCATCAAGTACGTGCTGTTGACCCATTACCACGCCGTGCGCGTGCTGGGGGCCAGCGCCTACCTGGCAGAAGGCGCGACCGAAGTCATCGCCAGCCAGGGCACGCTGGAACTCATCGTTGAGCGCGGCAAGGAAGACATGCAAAGCGAGATGGAGCGCTTTCCGCGCCTGTTCCGTGGTGCCGAAGGCGTGCCTGGCCTGACCTGGCCGACACTCATAGTGGGCGACGGCAAGCCTGGTCGCCAGGGCAGCCTGACGGTCGATCTGGGCGGCGTGACGGTGCAAATATGGCACCCCGGCGCCGGCCACACGCGCGGCGACACCATTGCCTGGGTCGAATCGGAAAGAGTGCTATTCAGTGGCGACCTGGTGGAATACGAGGCAGGCGTCTACACCGGCGATGCGCAGCTTGAAGAATGGCCCGCAACGCTTGAAGCGCTGCGCGCGCTCAAAGCCTGCGCCATCGTGCCCGGACGTGGGGACGCCATGAAAGGTGCCGCCAACGTGGAAAAAGCGTTGGACTACACCCTGCGCTGGGTCACCACCCTGTTCCAGTGCGGCAAGGAAGCGGCCGCCCAGAACATGGACCTCAAGGCTGCCATGGCCCACACCCGCAAAAGCATGGACCCGGTGTTCGGCCAGGTGTTCATCTACGAGCACTGCCTGCCGTTTGACGTGAGCCGCGCCTATGACGAGGCCAAAGGCATCAAGAATCCGCGCATCTGGACCGCAGAGCGTGACAAGGAGATGTGGGGCGCACTGCAGGCCTGATGGCCGCAAGGCTTCAGTGACCTGAAGAGAGGTCGCCCAGTGACCGCATGAACGCCGACAGGCGTGCCTGCGACAGCGAGTCCAGCCCGGCAAGTTGCTGCTCGCAGACTTGTGGCGAGATCAGGCCCATCGCCGAGCCGACGCATTCCCAGCTTGGCACGCCGAAGATGCCCACGCCGCCCATCTGGTAGGGAATCAGGTCGGTGTCGGTCGGGGTCCTGAACCGAAATGCCTCTTTCAACGCCAGGTAGGAGTCCGGCCGCGGCGCATTGCCTGCGTCGCGCCAGAATGGCGTGTCGGCGCGGCGCGTGTCGTAATGCATGACCAAAAAATCGAGAATTCCGTCCCAGCCTGACACCACATCGGTGTTAAACCGGCTGACCACCTGCCTGGGCAACACCTGCTGGTTGTGCGCCATGAGGTTGCCGAAGAAGGCCAACTGGTACAGCGTCTGGGCAATCGACGTGGCCTCCAGCGGCTCCACGAACCCTGAGGCGAGGCCCACGGCAAGAACGTTATTTTGAAGACAGCGGTCCAGCCGCCCTGGGCTGAATTTCAGCCGGTTGACCGGTTCAATCTCGCACCCAAAGTGCGCTGCCAGCTCCTGCAAAACATCGGCCTCCGAAGCATGGGCACTGCTGAAGACATAGCCACAGCCGAGCCGCCCCTGGGTGGGAATGGTCCACATCCACCCATGTTTCATGGCGGTCGCCTGAGTGGTCAGTGGCGGATGAACGCCTTTGAGGGGCATGAAGAACGGCAACGCAGAATCAAGAATCAGATGCTTTTGAAACGATTGCCAGCCGATGCCGAGCGTCTTTTCGGCAAGCACTCGGCGAAAACCGGACGCGTCAATGAAAAAGTCACCTTCAACAGGGCCGGCATCGGTCGCCAGTTGAACCACATTGCCGGCCCCGTCGCACGTTGCATTTCGAACGATGGCTTCAACCCGCTGGACCCCTTTTTCCTGGGCGGTCCGGCTTAAAAACGCGGCCAGTTTGCGGGCATCGAAATGGTAGGCAAAAACATCTTTGGGGTGACACAGAATGTGCTGCGCGACCTCGCTTTGGCTGACGTTTCGGTTGACCAAATCCCGCACGCCTGGAAACTGGTCCAGCGGGAAAGCGGCGCCCATCAATTTTGAGCTCAAGGGGTAAAACCCGCGTTCTTGCCAGTCCATCAGGCTGACATGCTCGCGCGAGGTTGAAAAGAGGTGGCAATAGCGGTCGTTTTTGACGCCCCGCCAGCCGTCAAAACAGACGCCGAGCTTGTAGGTGGCCTGGGTTGCATGCATGAACTCGGCGCGGTCAATGGCGTAGCGCTGCAAGGCCAGTTCGAAGTTGGGAATGCTGCCTTCGCCAGCGCCGATGATGCCGATCTGGTCGGACTCGATCAGGACCACTTCCACCGAAGACGCAAAGCTATGCCGCATTTCAAGGGCGGCAAACCAGCCGGCCGTGCCACCACCAACAATGACAACCCGTTTGATGCCGGCGAGATTCAACAAGATCGAACCATCACGGGCGCGGATCGAACATGCCGAAACCTTTGTCAGGATCGGGGTAGATCACCATCGTTCCGCCCAACATCAGTGGCATTGAACCGGACGCCGCCTCAACGCTGGAGGTGGCGACTTCAACAGATTGAATCGCCCTGGAAGTGGGGGGTTTGCGATTTGCCGCAAATTCATTGAACAAAAAGCGCGCCCAGATCGGCGCTGCCAGGCTGGTCCCGGCCATTCGATGCGAGTCGCCAGATCCTTGCCCGATCACGCGCAGGCCGCGCAGGCTGGTGCTTTCCTCCGACGGCGCCAATGCAAACGGGCCCCGTACCCGCGGTTGATGCCCGCCCGAAGAATACGCTGCCAAGGTCAAATCCGACAGCCGATAGCCGCCAATGGTTTCGGCGTACAGGCTCGATGCAATATTGCTGGTGGTGCCACTGCGTTTGACGCGGCCAGCCGGGGTATCTACGGGCAGGCCGGGCGTCTGCCCGAACGCGTTGTACCCATCCACCGACAGACGCGATTGACGGCGCCTGCTTCGCTGACCCGGCGCTGTGTCGTTTCGTTCGATCCAGACTTGCACATTGTCGATCTGCCGGGTTTTACTTTGAATTTCAACCTGCCAAAGGCCGTGTGTTGCGATGCCAGGCCGCGTTGCTGCGGCTTGCGTCGGCGCGAGCACCAGCAAGGCCATGGCACGATTCAGTCCCAGCGCACTGATCCGGTCAAATTGAAGCATTCCGACGGTATGACCGGTTGCGGGGTGAAGTAATGCTTGCACCGCGCCGGGACCGACCTCACGCGCAAATTGCAGGCCATCGGGCGCTGTCAATGAAATCGACACCCCATCCACGTCATCGTCAGGAAACCAGATTTCCATGAAGCTCGGCGTGTCCGAATCCGGTGCAAGCTTCCACGCAAGCGACTCGGGCTGACCTGGCTTCAAGCAGAGCCGGGCATGGCACATGGCTTCCCGGCTGTTCCCGATGGGCAACACCACCAGCAGTCGATGGTTCATCTGTTCGACCAGTTCACGGATCGCCATTTCAAGCAGGGATGTGCCGTCGTGCGGGCCGGCAATTCCGCCGTAACTGATGTTCACCACGATCCGGGCGTCCGAATGGCATTTGCTCAGGATGTAGTGCAAGCCGTCAAGAATCTGCGGCGGCAGTGAACTGCCAGAGGTGTCTTTGACCGTCTCGCGCGGCAAATGAACCGCAACCACCGGCGCATCAGACGCCGCATCGCGCGCTGCAACGCACTTTTCGGGAGGACGGCTGGGGTCAAACCGGGTCAGCCGGTGCCAGGGTGATGTCTTGCCGCAGAACTGCCCCGCCACCGCTGTCCCGTGGTAGGCGCGGCGCAAGGCTGCGCTGGTGTAAGTCGGCCCGACCTGCCCGGCACTGGGGATTGCATTGGGCCTCGCTTCTTTGCCGTAGGTGAAATTCAACGGCGCCTGGCCACCCGAAACCAGTGCGCCGAGGGTATGGTTTTGATCCCACAGCCAGGCGACCCGGCTGCTGCCATCGGGGGCGAGAAACTCGCTGTGGTTGAACGCGACAAAGTCGTCGATCAGCGCTGCGACCACGCCCTGCAACAATCCCGCGTCGGCCGACTGATTGAGCCCACCGGCGGCGCCGACGTGGGTGCCCGCAAGTGGCTTCACCTTGACCGGCGCGCCAATTTCCCAGCGCACGAGATCCTTCAGGCTGGGCAATGTGTCAAGGAGTTTTCTTTGAACATGCAAGGTGCAAAAACGGGTGGGCAGGTAGGTCCCGGCCTGCGCACTGGCAGGCGCGGCCAGGTAGGCCGGCGTGACGTAGGCCAAGGCACCGGCCGCGTTGCCTGCCCAAGCCTTCAACGCGGTGTTCAGCGCCCATACGCCGACGTGGTCTGGG
>JANOMD010000079.1:0-29921 GCA_031420135.1 Rhodoferax sp.
GTTGCCGTCATCAGCAAAAACATCGACACTGCGCCCAGATATTTGCCCATCACGATCTGCCAGTTACGCAGTGGCAGTGTCATGAGCAACTCGATGGTGCGTCCCGAGTATTCACCCGAGAACAGCCGCATCGTCAGCACCGGAATCAAGGTCATCAACAGGATGCCCATGTTGGTGAAGGTTTGATCCATCGTCCCCACGCCGGTGAGGAAAATATTGTGGGTAAAAAAGAAGCCGGTACCGAGCAGGAAAACCGCGATCACGAAATACGCAATCGGCGAACGGAAATACGTCAGCATTTCTTTTTCATAGACGGCTCTCAATCCGCTCAATGCTCTCATGCTGCCTCCAGGGGTGCGACGGCCTGGCCAGCGTGGCCGACATAGCGCAGAAAAACATTTTCCAGTGTCGGCTGACGTCGCTCGATCTTGTAGAGTTCACCGCAGCTTGTCACGGCACGCGCAATCCGTGCCTCGACCGTGTCGTCGGCATTGACCACGCAGTCTGCACCATACAGGCCGGGGCGGGACGCCAGCGCGCGGATGCTCACGCCGGTGACACCGTCGGTGGCGAGCAGCGCAGCTTTGAGAGCTTGCCCATCGCCTTTGGCTTCGACGGTGACGCTGCTGGTTTCTTCGGCTGCGCGTTGCAGGCCCTGGGGTGAGCCGACGGCCAGAATACGGCCGTGATTGATGATCGCGATACGCTGGCAGATCAGCGTGACTTCCGGCAGGATATGGGTACACAGCAGCACCGCGTGCTCTTTGCCTACATTGCGGATGACTTCGCGGGTTTCCTGGATTTGTCCGGGGTCGAGACCTGCAGTAGGCTCATCGAGGAGCAGCACCTCAGGATCGCCGAGGAGCGCCTGCGCCAGCCCGACGCGCTGGCGATAGCCTTTGGAGAGCTTGTAAATTTCTTTGCTTGTCACGGTCTCGAGATGACAGGCATTAATCACGCGGTCGAGTGCCGAGGCCATGCGGGTAGTCGGTATGCCTTTGGCGCGCGCGACAAAGCGCAGGTAAGACGTGACATCGAGAACGTCGTACAGCGGCGGCTGCTCGGGCAGATATCCGATCTTGTGCGCGGCTTCATCATTTTGCGTCGCCATATCGAACCCGGCGACGTGTACCGTGCCGGAGGTGGCTGTGGTGAAGCCCGCAATCATCCGCATCGTGGTGGTCTTGCCGGCGCCGTTAGGCCCGAGGAAGCCGACAATTTCGCCTTTTTTTACATCGAAGGAAATATCGTGAAGGATAGTCTTGGAGCCGTAGCGCTTTGTAACGTGGTCGAGTCGGATCATTGAAGCCCATTGGTGCAACAGTCATGCAGAGGTCGAAAGACATGCAAAAATAAAAAACCCCCCGTTACAGGGGGGTTTTTAAAGTCGGAAAAATTCGCGTTTTGAATTCGCGTTTTATTTGTGCCAGCGGTCGCCCATTTTACCGAACTGGGGGGCATCATGCGGCATCAGGATTTTGGCGCCTTCGAGGTCAGCCATCATCTTGAGCTTGTTCACGGAGGCGGTGTAAGCCTGCACGCTGAAATTCAGGCCGGCCACGTAGCCTTCCAGATTTTCCTGCATCCAGATCGCATCTTGCGCAATGATAAAGGTGCCGGATGTTGGCAGCTTGACCTTGACCGACTGGTGGCCAATGGTGTGGCCTGGGGTAGCGATGATCTGCACCGTGCCGTCGCCGAACAAGTCGTAGTCGCCGTCGAGCTCGAGGTAGTTGTAGCCGCGTGCAGCGTTGATGTCAGCCAGCACGAACGTACCGTTGACTTCTCGGCCCTGGAACTTCTCTGGCCACCAGCCTTGGTACATTTCTTTCCTCTGCACGACATGGATGGCTTTGGGGAACATGCCCATGTTGCCGCCGTGGTCGAGGTGGGTATGCGAAGTGATCAGCACTTTGACGTCATTGACGGTCAGGCCAACTTTTTTCAGTTGCATGTCGATCACGTCAGAACGCTTCTGGCTTGGTTTGAGGGCATCGCAGCTGCCGGCGGCCCAGTATTTTTTGCAATTTTCGAGGCCGTCGGAGATTGCAACGTTGTTGCCGCTGTCGATGACGACAACGCCCTTTGGATGCTTCAGGATCCACATTGCAACCGGGATCGTGACCTGCTTGGCTTCAGGGAAGGTCGGGATCAGATTTTGAATGTTGAAAGGACCAAACGTACCGCTGCTGGCCCAATACAATTCCTGCGATTGCACTGCTGGGGCGGCCGTGATGCACAGTGCTGCCATCATTGACGCCAAAAGTCCGATTTTCTTCATGTGTCTTCCTCTGGGGTGGTTGTACTTTGATTCCTCAGCTTGCGCCTTGGCGAATGTTTGCCTATCGCTCACATCTTTACTAACAGGTGATCTTGCGATAAGCATTTTGACCACCTGCACAGCACTGTACGCCCAAGGAACAGATAAAGCAACATTTAGGCGTAAATAAGATGTCCGTGAAAAGCGGCAAGTCCACGATTGATGAGGAGTTGCTGGCGGCGCTACAGCGGCAGGACGCGCCGTAGCATGGGCGAAGCCCGGGATTTACGCCCCGGTTCTGTGCGCTGTAGTTCTGTGCAAGGCCAACGCTGACTCAAAGCGCGCGAACGATGTGGTGAGTATCGCCACCAACCCGTCCACGACGGTCTCTTGCGCTCTCAAGCGGACATCCTGCAGGGTGGTGATTTCTGCAATCTCCATCGCGCCAACAGTAGCGCTGGTGGACTTTAGGGTGTGCATTTGCATGCGCAGCGCGCGGGCATCGCTGTGAATCAGGGCACTCTCAATCGCTTGCAGCGCGCCAGGCCACGATTTCATAAATTCGCCTATCACCTGGCGTTCGATCTCGTCATTGGGCTCGTCTGTGCCCAACAGGTCGCGCAGTACTGTGGCATCGTAGGCCAAAGGTGAAATGGGTGAATTGTCGGGTGCCATAGTGGTTTGCGCGTGAAGGGCGGGCGTGATTTCCAAGGTGTTGGCATTGACGGCGAGATCAGAAATGGCGCTTCGGCGGTTTGCAGGGGGTTTCGAGGCGCACAGTCTAACGCTGCATTGGTGAAAAAAACGGCCCCTGTGGGCCGTTTTTCACGCTTCTTGAATGATTCTCGAATGATTTTCCAGAAAATGCTGGGCTTGCTTCACACCAGCAGCGCATTGACCCGCTTCACATAAGCTGCCGGGTCCGACGGCATGCCGCCTTCGGCCAACAGCGCCTGGTCAAACAGGATGTGCGCCAGGTCGTTGAAATGCACCGAGCCTTCGAGTTTTTTCACCAGCGGGTGCTCGGCATTGACTTCGAGCACGGGCTTGACCTCAGGGGCAGCCTGGCCGGCCTGTTTGAGCATGCGCGCCAGTTGCGTGCTCATGCCATGGTCCTGCACCACCAGGCAGGCGGGCGAATCCACCAGGCGGCTGGTGACGCGCACGTCTTCGGCCTTGTCTTTGAGCGCTTCCTTCAGCTTGGCCAGCAGCGGCTTGAAGGTTTCAGCGGCTTCCTCGGCGGCTTTCTTCTCGGTCTCGTCCTGAAGCTTGCCCAAGTCCACCGCGCCCTTGGCGACTGATTGCAGTGGTGTCCCGTCAAACTCGTGAACGTAGTTCAATGCCCACTCGTCCACCCGGTCCGTCATCAACAAAACTTCAATGCCTTTTTTCTTGAAGACTTCGAGCTGCGGGCTGTTTTTGGCGGCGGCAGCGTTGTCGGCGGTGATGTAGTAGATGGCCTCCTGGCCTTCCTTCATGCGGGCTTTGTAGTCGGCGAACGCCACGCTCACTGCATCAGTGGTGCTGGAGGCAAAGCGCAGCAGTTTTGAAATACGATCCTTGTTGGTGAAGTCTTCGCCCAGCCCTTCCTTGAGGACGGCGCCAAACTCGGCGTAGAACTTGGTGTATTTGCCCAGCGCTGCTTCACGCTCCGCCTTTTCCTCTGTTGTTTCGACATCGGTCACGCCGTCTGGCGCAACCGCTGGCGCCTTGTCATGCTTGGCCAAATCCTCCAGCATGCCCAGCACGCGCTTGGTGCAGCCTTCGCGGATGGCCTTCACGTCGCGGCTTTCCTGCAACAGCTCGCGGCTCACATTCAGCGGCAAATCGGCCGAATCCACCACGCCTTTGACAAAGCGCAGGTACACCGGCAACAGCGCTTCGGCATCGTCCATGATGAAGACGCGTTTCACGTACAGCTTGATGCCGGCCTTGGTGTCGCGGTTGTACAAATCCATCGGCGCTTTGCCAGGGATGTACAGCAACTGGGTGTATTCGGTGCTGCCTTCCACCCGGTTGTGGGTGTGCGCCAGCGGGGCCTCATAGTCGTGGCTGATGGCTTTGTAGAACTCGTCGTATTGCTCGGAAGTGATGTCTTTTTTGGGCCGTGTCCAGATCGCGCTGGCCTTGTTGACGGTTTCCCATTCGCCGGTCTTGACCATGGCACCGGGCTGGCGGCCACCTTTTTCGTCACTGGCGTCGATCAGGTCGCCGTCTTTCCACTCTTCCTTTTCCATCAGGATAGGCAGGCTGATGTGGTCGGAATATTTATTGATGATGCCCTTGACTTTCCAGGCGCTGGCGTAATCCTGCGCGTCGTCCCGCAGGTGCAGGGTGACGCTGGTGCCACGCTTCTCGCGGGTGATGGTTTCAACCTCAAACGCGCCGCCTCCCATCCCGCCTTCGCCGCCGTCGCTGTCCTCACCACCGCTGATCCAGCGCACGCCTTGCGCCGCAGGCACGCCCGCCCGGCGCGATTCCACGGTGATTTTGTCGGCGACGATGAAGCCGGAATAGAACCCCACGCCAAACTGGCCAATCAACTGTGAATCGGCCTTCTGGTCGCCGCTCAGTTTTGCCACAAAATCCTTGGTGCCGCTTTTGGCAATGGTGCCCAGGTTGTCGATGGCTTCCTGCTCGGTCAGGCCAATGCCGTTGTCGGTAATGGTGAGTGTTTTGGCATCCTTGTCGAACGAAACCCTCACTTCAAGATTAGGTGCGTCTTCGTACAAACTGCTGTTGTTGATGGCCTCGTAGCGCAGCTTGTCGCAGGCGTCCGAGGCGTTGGAGATCAGCTCGCGCAGGAAAATCTCCTTGTTGGAGTACAGCGAGTGGGTGACGAGGTGCAGCAGTTGTGCGACTTCGGCTTGAAATGAAAGGGTTTTTTTGGTCATGGATTTGGCTGGTTTTCGGTGACGTGAATGAACCGCCTGGAAAGGCGCACAACCCGCAATTATGGGCGATTTGCAGGGTTTTCAAGGGATTGACAGATCGCAACGCAGGCATGTGCGCCCTAGCGGCATGCCCAATTGCAACGGCTGCCAGAGGTCGGTGGCCAGGCTGAAACTTTTGAGCCGGCGATGTAGCGTCTGAATGCTATACTATAAATAGCTATAAAGTTAATAGATACGAGAGCTATAGGCCTATTTCGCCATTTTTTTCACAATTTCTGACGGTTTTCAGCCAATAATAAACCTGCAAGTTAACTATTTTGCAATTTGCGGCTCGTTCATGGCATGCTGCTGACGCTGCAGGTCTTGCGCCAACAGCGCATCAATCGTGCGGGCCGGAACCGGCTTGCTGTAGAAATAGCCTTGCAGCGTGTGGCACCCCATTTGTCTGAGCAGTTGCGCCTGCTGCGCCGTTTCCACGCCTTCCGCCGTCACCCTCAGACCCAGGCCACTGGCCATGGCCAGAATGGCGCCGATGATGGAACGGTCCTGCGCGTCGTCTGGCAGCCCGGCGACGAAGCTCTGGTCAATCTTGAGGCAATGCAGCGGCATGCGCTTCAGATAGCTCAGTGACGAGTAACCGGTGCCAAAGTCGTCCAGCGCGATCTGCACGCCGTGGTCCCTGAAGGCGCGAAGCGTCTGGGTCGTGACCGCCGTGTCCTGCAGCACCACGCCCTCGGTGATTTCCAGTTCGAGCAAGTCGGGCGTCAACCCGGTCTGGCGCAAGGCATCGAGCACCATCCCGACCAGGTTCGGGTCCTTGAACTGCACCGGCGACAGATTGACGGCCACCCGCATGGCGCGCCCGGCATCGCGCCATCGTGCTGCATCCGCGCAGGCGGTCTGCAGCACCCACTGCCCAATCGGGACGATCAGGCCGGAGTGTTCCGCAGCGGCGATGAATTCAGCCGGTGACACCATGCCGTGGCCCGGGTGCAGCCAGCGGATCAGGGCTTCCACACCGTTGATATTGCCACTGGCAGCGTCGTATTGCGGCTGGTAGTGCAGCGTGAATTCCTGGCGCTCAAGCGCCGAACGCAAGTCGTTCTCCAGCGCCATGCGCTTGACCACCTGCTCGGTCAGCGACGCGCTGTAAAAGCGGTAGTTGTCGCGCCCGGAGTCCTTGGCGTGGTACATCGCCGTGTCGGCATGCTTGAGCAGGGTGCTGGCGTCTTTGCCGTCGGCGCCGAACAGAGCGATGCCGATTGAGGTGCTCAAGCTCACCTCGCGCCCGGCGAGCATGAAAGGCCGGCGCATCAGCGCCAGAATGCGACTGGCCACCACATGGGCGTCTTCAGGGCGCGCCAGGTCAACGATCAGCGCGGTGAACTCGTCGCCACCAAGCCGTGCAATCTCGATGTCCGCCGGCACACCATGCAGGCGCGACACCACATCGGTCGGGCGCACCCCCTCACGCAGCCGCTCGGCCGCCCGCTGCAGCGCCAGGTCGCCGGCCTCATGGCCCATGGTGTCGTTGATATTCTTGAAGCCGTCCAGGTCCATGAACAGCACGGCAAAACTGGAACCATTGCGCTCGGCGCGGCGGGTTTCGCGCTCAACCCGGTTCAGGAAGGATTGCCGGTTGGGCAGCCCGGTCAGGCTGTCAAACATGGCCAGTTGCAGGATTTTCTTCTCGGCTTCCTTGCGCTCGGTGATGTTGCGCGAGAGGATGATGAAGTTCGCCTTGTGGCCCAACGCGGCTTCCTTGCGTGCGACCGAAAGTTCAACCCAGAATTTTTCCTGGTCGCGCTGCTGCTCATATTGCTGGCCGGCAGACAGGCCGGTGTCGCCCGCCATTTTCAGGGCCGCCATGAAGACTTGTGCGGCATTGGGCGACAGGCCATCGGCAACGGGTTTGCCCAATGCGTCCGGCGCCGGCTGCTGCAGCGGATCGGTGCCGAGTGAGTGAAACGCAATCTGCCGGCCCTCGCTGTCCACCTCGAACATCAGGTCTGGAATGGCGCGCAGGATGGCCGCATTGTTGGCATCGGCAGCGCGCAGGGCGGTCGATGCCTGGTGCGCGCGCATGAGGTACTTGACGCGGTGGCCGATCAGTGCCCAATTGAAGGGTTTGGCGATGAAGTCGGTCGCACCTGCGTGGTAGGCCGACTCAACCGATTGCATGTCATCCAGCCCGGTCACCATCACGATGGGCAGCAGCGGGTCAGCTTCGGCACGCAAGGCCGTGCAGACCTCATAGCCGCTCATGCCGGGCATGTCAACGTCGAGCATCACCATGTCAAAGGAGCTTGCGCGAAAACTGCTCAAGGCCACTTCGCCGCTTTGCGCAATCGTCACGTCAAACCCGGCTTTGCGTAGCGCGGCCCGCATCAAAACCAGCGCCGAGGCGTCATCGTCCACGACCAGTATCGTGGCCTGCGCTTTGCTCATTGAAGTGTTCCCTTCAGTTCAACCAGCTCACGCACCACCATGGCGTGCTCGGCCAGAACCTGGTCCAGCATGACGCTGGCCTCATCGATCCGGTCTGCCCGGCCAAACTCTTCGAGTGTTTTGTAGAAACCTGACAGCCGTACGGCGCCCACATTGGCGGTACTTGATTTCAGGGAGTGGGCGATCTGGCCCAGGGCCTGGGAATCGCCTTGTTGGACGGCCGACCTCACCTGAGCGCCGGCGTCGGCCGCCGTGGTCAGGAAAATGTCGATCAATTCATGCGCGAGACCCATGCCACCGGATTCATCCAGCGCGCGCAGGTCCTCAAGGCGCGCCAGTTCAACCGCCCGCGCGGCCAGTGCGCCGGGTGCTGCCTGTCCAGCCAGCGGCAAGTCCAGCAGGAGCTCGCCATGGGGGTCGGCAGTCCGCACGGCAGCATAGGACGGCGCCACCGGTAAAAGTGGGAGCCAGCGCGCCAGGGTCGCCTGCAAGGCGGCGAGGGAATAAGGCTTGGCCAGAAAGTCGTCCATGCCCGCATCCAGGCACTTCTGGCGGTCGCTGGCCATGGTGTTGGCGGTCATGGCGATGATCGGCAGGTGCATGCCCCGACCGCTCTGCAAGGCGCGGATGGCGGCGGTGGCCTCAAACCCGTCCATCACCGGCATCTGGCAGTCCATCAGCACCAGGTCGAAATCAAATTCACGCACACAGGTGACTGCTTCCTGGCCGTTGTTGGCGATCTGCCATTTCAGGTTCAGGCGGTTCAGCATGGCTATGGCCACCCCTTGGTTGACCGGGTTGTCTTCAACAATCAGGATGCGGCCTTCGAGCGGTCCGAGCCGCGCCCTGGCTTCGTCCTGAAGTGCAGCCCGGCGAGAAAAGCGAATGGGCGAATCGCCGCCTTCGAGCAGGCCGGCCAGGGTGGATGCGTCGCGTGCCAGCGGAAGGGTCATTGTGATGGTGAACTTCGAACCGGTTCCGGGTGAGCTTTCGACGGCAATGCTGCCGCCCATCAAAGTGACCAGACGGCGGCTGATGGCCAGGCCAAGCCCGGAGCCCCCGTATCTGCGCGTGGTTGAACCGTCAGCCTGCGAAAACCGCCCGAAAATGTGCGCCTGCGCGGCCGGCGAGATGCCAATGCCCGAGTCAACCACCGCGATGCGCACGCGGGCATGGTCGACCGTGCGCTCAAGCTGGCTTACGCGAACCAGCACCGTACCGGTGTCGGTGAACTTCACGGCATTGCCAATCAGGTTCACCAGAATCTGGCGCAGGCGCAATGGATCACCGCGCAGTTCAAACTCCGACGCGTCAGGAATGAACTGGCTGGTCAGCAGCAATCCCTTGGTCTGGGCTGCGCGGGTGAACATGGCAATGGAGTCCTGCACGACGCGGGGCAGGTTGAAGTCAAGCGTTTCGAGCTCCTGGTTGCCGGCCTCCAGTTTGGAAAAGTCAAGGATGTCGTTGATGATGCCCATCAGGTGCTGCCCGGAAGCGCGCACCGATTCCGCCCAAACGCGCTGGTCCTGCGTGAGCTTGCTGTCGATCAGCATCTCATTCATGCCCAGCACGCCATTCATGGGCGTCCTGATCTCGTGGCTCATGGTGGCCAGAAATTCGGTCTTGGCCAGGTTCGCTGCCTCAGCCACCTGTTTGGCGCGCAGCAGCTCGGAGGTGCGCGACGCCACTTTTTCCTCCAGGTGGTCGCGCTGCGCCGCCAGGCGATCGTCGCGCTCCTGAATCTGCTCGAGCATGGTGTTGAATCCCTGTCCCAAAACATGCAGCTCCGTGATGTTGCTGGCCCCGGCGCGCAGGCTGTAGTCCGCCTGGCTGGTCACGCGGTCCGTGACATCGCTCAAGCTCGCCAATGGCTGCAGCACAGATGAATTCAAGCGCACCAGCAGCAAGTCACTGGCAACCCAGGCCAGGGCCGCCCCCACCATTGCCGCCAGCATTTGCCAGAGCAATTCATAAAAGAGGCCGCCCGTGCTGACTGCCAGCGACAAGTAGCCTGACGGCACACTCTGGAACAGGACCGGCTGACCCACCTGCACCTGATCCGGCCGGATGTCATAGTGCTCGCGCCTGCTGAATTCGGTCTTCACGGCATCGGATGCGTTGCGCCGGTATTGCGCAAACAGTTTGCCTTGCTTGTCATACAGGTCGGCGCCCTGCACGTGGGGGGCGCTGCGCATCGATTGCAGCAGCTCATCCGCAGCCTTGCTGTCGCCAAAGGCCAGCGACGCACTGGCGTTGCCAGCCAGAACTTTCGCCTGAACACGGCTGTTGTTGACCAGGCCAGACAGGCCAAAGGCAAAGTTGCTGACCACAACGGTCAACGCAATCACCGCCACCGCGCCGAACAGGGCGATGCGGTTGATGCGCCGCAACTGGGCGCTCAGGCGCGTCACTGGTACACCTCGGTCGCCAGGCGCAGCAGCTTGGAACTGAGCGTGAGCCGGTTGGCGCGGGCTGCCACCTGGCTGGCTTCAAAGGTGATCCGGTTCTGGTTGACTGCCATGTTGAGTGCCACGCCCTGGCGCGAGGCGCCCGCGCTGTCCGCTATTGTCAATATGGGGCGGTCGCGCACTTCCTCCAGTACCTTGGTCAGGTTGCGAAAAGCCGGTGCGGAGATATAGACCATCTGGCAGGCCCGCAGCGACTCGCCACTGTTTTTGCGCTGGATCACCAGCGTGCGGTTTCCCACTGCCTTGCCGGCCAACCCGTTGATCTCATCGCCGAACGGATCGGGGCCCAGAATGCACAGATTCAGGGATGCACCAACTTCGGCGGGCCATTCCGTAAACACGGCAAAGTTGTACAGGAAAGCAGCCTTTAACTGGTATTCGGTCAAATCAGCCGACTGTGCCTTGCCCGGCAACGTCATCACCCCCATCACTCCCACCATTGCGGCAACCGACACCGTCAGCCTGATTGAATTCGCAAACTGCTGCACGGGGCGCAGGCAGGGCTGCCAATTGGCGGCAGCTTGCGCCAGTTTTTCAAAAGTGCAGGTTGCAGCAGCCATGAAACTGAAGTGTCGGGCCACAAATTCAGAACCGGTATGCCAGTTTGACCCGCACGCTGCGTCCGTCCTGGTCCAGCGAATTTTGCCAATTGGAATCCGCTGCGGGGTGAGCGTAGCGCTTGTCAAACAGGTTGTAGATGCCCAACGACAGGTCCAGTCCCCTGGCCAGCGCGGCCGTGCTCAGGTGCAGGTTCGATACTGCGTAGTCACCCAAAGAACTGCCGTCATTGCTCAGGCGCCTGCTGTCGTATTGCAACTCGTACCCAAGGCGCAAACCGATGAAGGGCAGAGGCGTCGAATAGTTGAGCTTGCCCAGCAATTTGGGCGAGTTTTGCAGCGCGCGGCCGTCGATGTAGGTCACATTTTGTGCAGCCATGCTGCCGCGCAAGCGCCTGCCACCAGGCCAGGTGTGGTCGGCAGACAATTCCAGGCCCCGCGCAGTGGCGGGCGCGCCGGATTGGTATTGCGTCAAGCCACTCACCGGGTCAATGCCCAGCGTGATCAGGTCTTGAATGGCCCATTGGTAGAGGGAGGCGCGAAGGCCAAAGTTCGGGTTGAGACGGTGGTCCGCCACCAGCTCAAACGTGTCAATGCTTTCCCTCTTGAGCGCCAGGTTGGGGACTTGGGAAAAACCGTCATTGAAATCTCGCTCAAAAGCATTTGGCGCCCGGTAGGCGCGGCCCGCCAAGGCCTTTAAAGTGGTGAGCGGACTTGCCTGCCAAATCAGTGCGGCGCGCGGGCTGGAACTGAGCCCGGTGGCATCGTTTCGGTCCAGGCGCAGCCCCAAGGTGGCCGTCAGGGTCGGACTCAATTGCCATTCGTCCTGCACATACAGGCCAACGCGGAAACCTGACTTGGGCACGAACACATTGTTGGCTGGGTTGGCCGGGTCAAGCACGGCGAAACTGGTCTGCGTATTTTCCTGCAGCTCGGCCCCGGCCATCAGCTTATGGCCTGCCAGCGCGCTGGTGAGCAGGCGCAGCTCAGCGCCGCGCCAGTCGCCGTCCCCCAGATTGGTAGACCCCGCGCCGCCATAGCTCAACTCGGTGCGGAAACGGTAAGCGCCCGCAAACAGCCGCCCCGAGACTTGCAGCGTGTTGTCCGAAAAACTGTCCTGGTACAGCGCTTGCACGGTGGTGTAGGTATCGCGAATGAGCTGGCCGGCGACCAATGGATCGGAAAAAAAGGATGCGATGGGGTCGTCTTTTCGACGGCTGCCGTGCAAAAAATCGAGGGACCACGAACCCCGCTGGGCGCGGGCATAAAACTGTCCCAGGGATTCCGAGTCAAGTCCGCTGGCAGTGCCAGACAGGCCGGTTGCGCCAAAATCATAAAAGCGGTCTGCGCCTGTCGCATTCATGCGCGAAGCCGACACCAGCACGTCTACGCCGTTGTCAAGCACCTTGCCCCAGGTCACGCGACCCTCCCGCTGGGCCTGCGGCGATTGGACGGCAAGGGCCAGTTCTGCGCCATTGAACGAGGCCCCAGTACGGGTGATGACATTGACCACACCGAACATGGCGTTTTGCCCATACACCGCGCCGCCCGGACCGGGGATGAACTCAATGCGTTCGATCAAGGCCATGTCCAGCGGAAACTCCCGGCCTGCAGGCGCCTGGTCAAAGACCGGGTCGTTGACCCGGTTGCCATTGATCATGACCAGTACCCGCGTATTCAAGTCGCCGGGCAGGCCAAACCCGCGCGTGCCCAGGTAGGTGTACTGACGGTCGTAGGTGGTGTGAACACCAGGCAGGCTGGACAGCGCTTCGGCCAGTGTGCGCCAGCCGAATGTTTTGATGTCGTCGCGGGTGATGACGCTGACTGCCGCAGCGACTTCATGCTGCTTCTGTTCGTACTTGGAGGCACCCACGATGGTGACGTCCAGCAGTTGCTCAAGGCTCATCGCCGTGAGCTGGCTGCCCTTCGGCTGGGCATGCGGCGCAGACACGCACAGTGCCAGCAATAAAAATGCTGAAGTGGACTTGGCAAGCGCACCATGCGAACGGGTTCTGGTTGTTATCGCTGAAATTTTCATGGAACCGGTGCAAGGTGAAAAACAGGATTGTCGGGCCGCAAATGGCCCGCCCTCACGGCGAGCGGTGCAATCTGGGGGCCGACAGGGCGTTGACCTGGTCCGTGATGGCGCTGTCAACGGCTGCCTGGCCCGCAACCGGTTGGGTGGTGGTCAATAGTTGGCGCAGGGCGGCAAGGTCCTTCACGGTGGGAGCAACCTTGATTTGCGCCAGCGCCCCGGCAATGTTGCCGCTCTTGATCAAAGCGGCGACTTTGCCAGGCCACACACTGGGTGTGCGCATCGGTTGACGGGCGTTTACGCCAGTGGTGGAATTCGCAGCTTCTGGCCGGGGTAAATCTTGTCAGGGTGGCTCAGCATGGGCTTGTTGGCTTCAAAAATTGCCGGGTATTTGCTGGCATCACCGTAGAAAGTTTTCGCAATGGCCGACAGCGTATCGCCGCGCACCACGTCGTGGAACCTGGACTCTTCCGCCGACTCGGCAGCCACCAGCACGTTTTCAACGCGCTGCACGCCGCCCACATTGCCGCAGCACAGCGTGACTTTTTCGACGATGGCTTGCGACGGCGCATCGCCCTCGACCCTGACCGTGCCCGTGGCACCGTCAAACGTCACCAGCAAGTTGCTCAGCCCCAGGTTCTGGGTCTCAATGTAGGTCGTGATGCCGACAGCCGCAGCGTCATTGAGATCCTCCAGTGTTGGCTGCGCTGCAGGGTCGGCAGCAGCAGCAGCAGCGGCCTTTTCGACTTCGGCCTGGCCGAACAGTTTCTGGCCGGCTTCCTTGATAAAACTAAACATTCCCATTTTGATTCTCTTTCAGTGTGTGAACGTACATGAACAAAAGAATGCCCCGAAAATTCCTGTAACCGGCTTTGTCGGAGCGACAAACGCGTGGCTTGGCTGGTGCGCGCATTCAGATGGCAATGTACCCGCAAACCGAGGGTATCAATCATTCTTTTGCACGGACGGGTTACAAATCTTGAATTGCAGGAAGCTTTTTTGCTGACCTTCAACGCGGTCCCATCGTTGTGCAAAGTGCGGTCGGTGCACGGTTTTGCGCAGGCACAGGGCAAGTCGGCAGAGGCGGCAAGGGACGCGGCCATGCGGGCAAATAATAGCTATATTATAAATAGCAAACTATCTATATAATACGAGAGCTATAGGTATATTTCATGGATATTTTGGAAAAATACCCGTTGAATATCCTAAATTCCAGACATTTAATATCGCCGGTGATATTAAGTTTTCGACTGAAGTTTTAGGGTTCTGCTATTTTTCCTTGCAAATTCATCAACACATGGTAAATTTGCAAGGATGTTATCCAGAAATACACTTGAAATAGTCATCCAGGCGCTTGGTCGTCAAGCCTCGGTCGCCTTGATTGGCCCGCGCCAAGTCGGCAAAACCACGCTGGCGTTGCAAATTGCCGAGCAGAAAGATGCGCTTTATCTGGACTTGGAAGACCTGCAAGAGCGCGCCAAGCTGACGGACCCGGTCGCGTTTCTGTCAGCGTATGAAGACCGGCTGGTGATTCTGGATGAAATTCACCGCGTGCCTGATCTGTTTTTGAGCTTGCGCGGGTTGATCGACAAAGGCCGACGCAAAGGTCGGCGCACCGGACGGTTTTTGCTGCTCGGGTCAGCATCGCTCGATTTGATGCGCCAAAGCGGCGAAAGCCTGGCGGGGCGCATCAGCTATATCGACATGACGCCGCTGACCGTGTGTGAAGTGCCTGTAGATGCGACTGATACGCTTTGGATTCGCGGGGGCTTTCCAGACAGTTTTCAGGCGGCTGATGACCGTGACAGCATGAACTGGCGCAAAGATTTGCTGCGAACCTATCTGGAGCGCGATGTGCCGATGTTCGGCTCGCGCGTGCCCGCTGAAACCTTGCGCCGGTTTTGGACCATGCTGGCGCATAACCAGGGCGCATTGTTCAACGCTTCGCGCTTGGGGGCAGCGTTGGAGGTCAGCAGCCAGTCGATTGCCCGATACACCGATTTGCTGGTGGACCTGTTATTGGTGCGCCGCCTGCAGCCCTACCACGTCAACGTGGGCAAACGCCTGGTGAAATCGCCCAAGGTGTATATCCGCGACAGCGGTTTGCTGCATGCGCTGTTGAACATTGGCGGGCACAACAGCCTGTTGGGCCATCCGGTTGTAGGCATGAGTTGGGAAGGTTTTGTGATTGAAAACCTGATCAACGCCGCCCCCGCCCGCACGGTGCCCGGCTTTTATCGCACATCAGGTGGGGCCGAGGTTGACTTGGTGCTGGAGTTGCCGGGCGGCGAACGCTGGGCGATTGAAGTCAAACGCAGTCGCGCCGCGAATCCGGCCAGGGGATTTTTTGAGGCGTGCGAGGACTTGAACCCGGCCCGGCGCATCGTCGTTCACGCGGGCACAGAGCGCTTCCCGGTTCGCGATCAAGTCGAGGCGATTGGCCTGCGTGAGCTGGCCGACAGCCTGTTGAAATGGGCTTGAACGGCGAGGAGCCTCAAAACTCCTTGCGCAACGCCGGGAACAAAATCACATCCCGAATGCTGGGGCTGTCGGTCAGCAGCATCATCAGGCGGTCAATGCCGATGCCGCAGCCGCCGGCGGGGGGCATGCCGTATTCCAGAGCGCGCACAAAGTCGTGGTCGTAGAACATGGCCTCGTCGTCGCCGCCGTCTTTGGCTGACACCTGGGCGTTGAAGCGGGCGGCCTGGTCTTCGGCGTCGTTCAACTCGCTGAAGCCATTGCCGAATTCACGCCCGGTGATGTACAGCTCAAACCGCTCGGTGACTTCAGGGCGCTCGTCATTGGCGCGTGCCAGCGGTGAAATCTCGGTCGGGTGCTCCATGATGAAGGTCGGCTGCCAGAGTTTTTCTTCCACCGTCTCTTCAAAGTAGAGCACTTGCAAACTGGCCAGCGAACGCCTGGACAAATTGTGTTTCGCCTCCGTCATGCCCAGTTTGCGCAGGGCGTTGGTCAGCCACAGCGCATCGTCCACGCGCAGGCCTGAGCCGTCGTCCATCGCAAGCGCGGCCTCGGTGTGTTTGATGATGGCGTTGCGGATGGTCAGGCGCTCAAACGGCTGGCTCAAGTCGACTGGCTTGCCGGCGTAACTCAAGTGCAAGGAGCCAGTGGCTTTTAGCGCGGCATCGCGGATCAGGGCTTCGGTGAAGCTCATCAAATCGATGTAATTCCAGTACGCCGCGTAGAACTCCATCATGGTGAATTCGGGGTTGTGGCGCACGCTGATGCCTTCGTTGCGGTAGCTGCGGTTGATCTCGAACACGCGCTCGAAGCCGCCCACAATCAGCCGCTTCAAATACAGCTCGGGGGCGATGCGCAAAAACATCTCCTGGTCCAGCGCGTTGTGGTGCGTCTTGAAGGGTTTTGCGTTGGCGCCGCCGGGAATCGGATGCAGCATCGGCGTTTCAACCTCGAGGAAGTTGTGCGCCACCATGAATTCGCGAATGCCGCTGACCGCGTGGCTTCGCGCCACAAAGCGCTTGCGGGCCGACTCGTCCATCATCAAGTCGACATAGCGCTGGCGGTATTTGGTTTCCTGGTCGGCCATGCCGTGAAAATTGTCGGGCATGGGGCGCAGGCTTTTGGTCAGCAAGCGAAGGTGGGTCGCGTGAATGGAAAGTTCACCAGTTTTGGTCTTGAAGACACGGCCCTCGGCGGCCACGATGTCGCCCAAGTCCCAGTGCTTGAAGCTGGCATACAGGGCGGCGCCAATTTCTTCGCCCTTGATGTAGATTTGCACCCGTCCGCCGCTGGGCCCAAACGACGCGTCCTGCAGGGTGCAGAAGCTGGCCTTGCCCATCACGCGCTTGAGCATCATGCGGCCTGCCACCTTGGCGGTGACGTTCAGCGCTACCAGCTCTTCGGGTGTCCTTGCGTCATGCGTGGCGAACAGCGTTGCTGCATGGTCGGCGGGTTTGAAGTCATTGGGAAAGGCGACACCTTTGCCCAGTGTTTGCTGCTCCCGAATCGCCTTGAGCTTTTCGCGGCGCTCGATGATGAGCTGGTTTTCATCAATCACAGGGGCGGTTTCAGGAGCGGCTGAGGGAGTTTTAGGGTCGGACATGGGGTGCGGTGAAACAGGGCATCGAGGTAGGGAGCCTTGGCCGGATATTTGGCCGGATGGGTTGCTCAATCAGGCAAGTCAAGTCAATAACCGGACAAGGTCAAAAGGATTGATTTTAAGGTGCCGGGCGCGCCAACCGGCTGGCGCTATCATGCCCACACTGTTTTTCTCAGTGTCGCGCCCGACCCGGTGCGCCACAGCCGACCATGCTTTACCAGATCCTTTCCCTGCTGCTCGAAGTTGCCATTGGCCTGGTGGGCGGCGCCTGCCTGCTGCGCCTGTACATGCAGTACCTCGGGATTTCGATGGCGGCGCGTTCGGGCAACCCGCTCGCAACCTTCATCTTTTCGCTGACTGACTGGATCGTGCTGCCGTTGCGCCGCCTGGTGCCCAGCGCCGGCAAATGGGACCTGGCCAGCCTGCTGGCGGTGTTTTTGCTGGAACTGGCGCAGTTCTCCATTTTGTGGCTGTTGGGCGCCATGGGTGTGAGCTTTTTGCAGATTGTGATTCTGGCGGCTTTTGGCGTGGTGCGCCTGGCGCTGTCTGCCATGACCGGGCTGGTGATCGTCTATGCCGTTTTGAGCTGGGTGCAAACCAACTCGGTGTTCACGGCGGTGATTGAGCAGTTGTGCTCACCGCCGCTCAAACCCCTGCGCCGTATGATTCCGCTGGTCGGCGGCATTGACCTGTCACCGCTGGCGTTGCTGATTTTGTTGCAGATTGGGGCGATTATTTTGGGGGCAATGCAAGCGGCGGCGCTGGGTTCGGCGATGCGGGTGTAGCATCCTAAGATTAGGCATCCATGGCACTTGACCTGACGTCCCTCGAATCTGCCAAATCGGCGCTTGATCGCGCACTGTCCATCAGAAGGGACGTGCCGCACTGGCAAGCTTTGCCTGATTTGGTTCGTGAGGCAGTGACCGCCGGAATCATTCAATGCTTTGAAGTGGCGTACGAGCAAAGCTGGAAAATGATGAAACGCTGGCTTGAGAACAACATCAGTGCGGCTGATGTCGATGGCGTTACCCGCCGCCACCTCTTTCGCCTTGCAGCGGAGTCAGATTTAATTGGCAATGTCGATATCTGGATGGTGTTTCATCAAGCCCGCAATGAAACATCCCATACTTACAACCGCGTAAAGGCGACTGCCGTGGTGGACATGGCCCCCGAGTTTTTGCTGGCTTGCGATAGTTTGCTGGCGGCTTTGAAGGCCCGAAACGATTGACCGATGAGTGACACAAAAGATCGATTTAGCACCTGAGCATCTGTCCACCGTGAAGCACATCCTTAAGGAGGTAGCGCCGGGTGTTTCGGTTTTTGCGTTTGGCTCCCGCGTAACCGGGCGCGCTAAACAGCATTCGGATCTGGACTTGGGTTTGGAGGCGCAACGCGCCCTGGACTGGCAGCAAATGGCCCGTTTGCGCGAGGCGTTTGAAGAGTCAGATTTACCGATTCGAGTCGATGTGGTCGACTGGGCAGCCTGCTCGCCGACATTCAAAGCGAACGTCAATATTCGAGTGAAAATTAATTAAAATATATAGCAAATTGTGTATATTGTCGGGGAGCTAGAGGCGTATTTCATCGAGATTTCGGTGGGCAAACCCCGCACAGCGACAGACGAAACTAAACCACCCGATTCCGCGCAAGGGGCGGGTTCCTGGCAAAGTAGCCTTCGATGCCACGCATCAGCGCATCGGCCAGTTGATCCTGGTACTCATCGCTGTTGAGCTTGGCTTCTTCGTCCGGGTTGCTGATGAAAGCGGCTTCAACCAGCACGCTCGGGATATCTGGGGCCTTCAATACGGCAAAGCTGGCTTGCTCCACTTTGGGTTTGTGCAGCTTGCCGACGCGGCCAATCTCGCCCAGCATGGCTGCTCCGAGCTTCAAGCTGTCGTTGATTTGCGCGGTGGTGCTCATGTCCAGCAAGGCGCGCTGCACCTGCGCGTCTTTGGCGCCGACATTCAGGCCACCAATCAGGTCGGCCTTGTTTTCCTTGTCGGCCATCCAGCGCGCCGCCGAGCTGCTGGCGCCGCCCTGGCTCAACGCAAATACGCTGGCGCCTTGCGGTCGCGGGGTGAAAAACGCATCGGCATGAATGCTGACAAACAGGTCGGCCTGCACGCGCCGCGCCTTTTGCACACGCACGTGAAGGGGGACGAAAAAGTCGCCATCACGGGTTAAAAACGCGCGCATCGCCAGGTTGGCCTTGCCGCTTTTCACGCTGGCTGAATTGATGCGGTCACGCAGGCGGTACGCCAGTTTCAGCACCACGTCTTTCTCGCGGGTGCCGCCTGGGCCGACAGCGCCGGGGTCTTCGCCGCCGTGGCCTGGGTCCAGCGCAATGATGATGAGCCGGTCGGTGACGCCCGCACTTAAAGGCGACACGCTTGACGCCGCACCCGACGCTGGGTTTTGTGCGCGCTGGGCAATCAGGTCACCCAGCGGGTCGGCTCCAGCCGCGCCAGGTCGGCTCACACTTAACCCGGCTTGCGCTGCGTCCTTGGCAGCGGCTGTCTGCTGCTGCGCCTGTTGCTGGTCTTTCAGGCGTTCGTTGATCAGCGCGGCCAGCGGGTCGGCCACCACGGTTGGATACAGGTCAAGCACCAGGCGGTCCCGGTAAGCGGCAACCGGCGGCAGCGAGAAAATCTGCGGCGCAATGGCCTGCTTCAGGTCAATCACCAGGCGCACGATGCCGGGGGCGAACTGGCCGACGCGAATGCCCGCGATGGTCGGGTCATTGGCCTGCACCTTGGCTACCAGTTCCTTCAGGGCGGGGTTCAGATCGATGCCCTCAATGTCAACCGCCAGGCGCGCCGGGCTGGCAACGTAAAAGGCCTTGGCCTTGAGTTCACCGTCGGACTCAATCGTGACGCGCGAATAGTCGGGTGCGGGCCATATCCGCACGGCCATGATGGTGGCGCCGTGCGCGATGTGCGCGCGTGTGAGCAGTATTGCAAGCAGGCCCGACTTCAACAGGGCGCGGCGCTTCAAAGCTGCATCCCTTGCATTAACGTCAGGCCCGTGGCCGTTTGCGCGGTGACGGTGGCCCGGCGTGAATCATGTGATTCGTGTGACTCATCGCTCATCACTTCCAGTTGCAGCACGATGTCGGCCAGCGGCAAGTTCGGCGCAGCCTTGTCGGGCCATTCGGCCAACTTCAGGCCATCACTTGCGAAGATGTCGCGAAAGCCTGCATCCGCCCACTCACGTGGGTTGGTGAAGCGGTAAAAATCAAAATGCCAGATTTGCAAGCTGCCCACTTCATAGGGCTCCACCACGGCGAAGGTTGGGCTTTTGATGCGTCCCTCAACACCCAAAGCGCGCAGCAAATGGCGCGTGAAAGTGGTTTTTCCAGCGCCCAGGTCGCCGCACAATTCGATGTAAGTGTTGCGCAATGCGGGTTGGGCGGCCATCGATTCAGCAAAGGCCTGCGTGGCACTTTCAGTCGGCCAGAGCAGATCGATTGATCTTTTTACAATGGGCATCGCACCATGCAAACGCTCACCTCCGGCAACAGTCATTTCAACAGCGCTCAATTGATGATCCAGATAAGGGCCAGGGCCCAGGAACTCGGATTTTCGCAAATTGGCGTGACCGGGGTTGATTTGTCATCTGCAGAAGCCGGACTTGTCACCTGGCTGGCGCAGGGTTTTCATGGCGAGATGGGCTATATGGCGGCGCACGGCCTGAAACGCGCCCGCCCGGCCGCCCTGGTGCCCGGTACCGTCAGTGTGATCACGGCGCGTATGGATTACTTGCCCCAAAACAGTTCATCTGGCAGCTTGGAGGGCTGGCAGGCGATAGAGTTCAATCGCCTGCAAAACCCGGCCGAGGGCATTGTGTCGATCTACGCCCGGGGGCGTGATTACCACAAGGTGTTGCGCAGCCGTCTGCAAAAATTGGCAGATTGCATCGCCCAGCAGATTGGCCCTTTTGGGCACCGCGTGTTCACCGATTCTGCGCCCGTGCTCGAAGCCGAACTGGCCGCACGCAGCGGCCAGGGCTGGCGCGGCAAACACACGCTGGTGCTGAACCGCGAAGCCGGCTCAATGTTTTTCCTGGGTGAAATTTATGTGGACATCATGCTGCCCGCCAGCGAGCCTGTCAGTGGCCACTGCGGCAGTTGCAGCGCCTGCATCGACATTTGCCCGACGCAAGCGATATTGGCCCCCGGTCTGCTCGATGCACGGCTTTGCATTTCGTACCTGACGATAGAGCACGCCGGCCCGATACCGCTTGAACTGCGCCGCCTGATCGGCAACCGCATTTATGGCTGTGACGACTGCCAACTCGTCTGCCCATGGAACAAGTTTGCACAGCGCAGTGCCTTGCCTGATTTTGACGAGCGCGCGGGTTTGACCGGCCAGCAATTGACGACGCTGTTCGGCTGGTCTGAAGACGACTTTCTGCGCTATACCGAAGGCAGCCCGATCCGCCGCATTGGGCATGAGCGCTGGTTGCGAAATGTGGCAGTCGCGCTGGGCAATGCCTTGCGCCAGGGCGACAACCCGGCCCTTCGCAATGCGCTGAACCAGCGCGCCAATGACCCAAGTGCGCTGGTGCGGGAGCACGTGGCGTGGGCTTTGGACAGCGCTGAATCGTCAATTAATTAACCCACAGGTTAATTTTTAGGGTTGTCCGGCTCTCAAAACAGCAAAAAAGTGACGATTTAGGTCTCTAGCTCTCGTGTTATATAAATAGTTTGCTATTTAAGATATAGCAAACAGTCTGAGTTGCAGCGCTCCAGACTGTGCCGCAAACGAGCCACTTGATCAGAGCCCTCGAAGCACCCCCAGCGCAAACGGCAGGCTCAGCATGCCCAGCAGGGTTGACAGCGTGACCAGTGCGGCGACGCTGGCGCTGTCGTAACCCATGCGCGCTGCCAGAACGTAGCAGCTTGATGCCGTGGGCAGGGCTGAGAACGCCAGCAAGATCGTGGTTTGCAGATCTGACAATCCAAAAGCGCGTGACAGCCCCCAGGCCACCAGCGGCAGGATGAAGTGGCGAATCGACAGCACTGCCACGGCGAGGGTTTTGCCGCGTGCCAGGGCACTGAGCTGTAGCCCGGCGCCTGCGGCCATCAGCCCCAAGGCGAGCGACGCAGCACCCACGCGCGTGACGGTGGGCTCCAGCCAGATCGGCATTGAAAAACCCAGGAGGTTGGCCACCAGGCCCAGCGCCGTCGCGATGATCAGCGGGTTGCGAACCAGTTCTTTGACAAAGCCGCGCTGGGCATGGCGCGCCATGGGCCACACTGCCGCCACGTTGAATAACGGCACGCACACGCCAATCAGCACCGCAATCAGCAGCAGGCCTTGCGCGCCGCCCAGCCGCTCGGCCAGTGCCAGCCCAATGAAGGAGTTGAAGCGAAACGCCACCTGCGCGGCGGCGGCATGCTGGCGCGTGTCGATGCGCTGGCGCAACCACGGCAGATAGGGCAGGGCATAGGCCAGCGCGATGCCGGTCAAGCCCATCGCCCAGCCTGCGGCAATCAGTCCGGACGTAGCCCCCAGGTTCAACGGGCTTCTGACGATGGAGTGAAACAGCAGCACCGGAAACAGGAAGAAATAAACCAGTGACTCCACCTGCGCCCACACCGTGCGGTCCAATGCGGTGTAGCGGCACACCAGGTAGCCACACAGGATGAGGGAAAAATCAGGAAACAGCAGTTGGGCGTAGTTCACGCAATCAGAATACCAGCGAAATGAAAAGCCCAAGGTGGGTTGACCGCACACGCCTGCCCCAAGTGGGTAACATCAACGGTTGTGTCAGTTCTACGAAGGTTGCCCATGTTTTCACGCCGTACTCTTCTTGCCATCTCGATGTTTGCCGTCGCCAGCCAGGCAGACGCGCAGGGCTACCCGAACAAGGTCATCAAACTGCAGGTGCCGTTTGCACCCGGTGGCACCACCGACATCGTGGCCCGCGTCATCGCCGAGCCGCTGGGCCGGGCGCTGGGTCAAACCGTGATCATTGAAAACAAGGCCGGTGGGGGCGGCGTCATTGGCGCGAACGAGACGGCCAAGGCCGCGCCGGACGGCTATTCGCTGGGCATGGCCACGGTTTCCACGACCGCTGCCAACCCGGCCATCAACCCCAATATCCCGTACAACGCGGTCACCGACTTCACTCCCATCATCAACATTGCTGCCACCCCCAACGTGATTGCGGTGCACCCCAGTTTTCCGGCAAAAAACTACAAAGACTTTGTTGCAGTGCTGAAAAAGGCACCGGGTAAATATTCGTATGCTTCGTCTGGCACGGGCGGCATTGCGCACCTTCAAACAGAGCTTTGGAAGGGCTTGCAGGGCGTATTCGTCACGCACATTCCCTACACCGGATCAGGGCCCGCACTGCGTGATACGGTAGGCGGCCAGGTTGAGATTATTTTTGACAATGTGCCGTCGGCTTTGCCGCACATCAAGGCCAATCGCCTGATCGCCCTGGCAGTCGCTGCACCGCAGCGCCTGGCAGCTCTTCCCGACGTACCCACGTTCAAGGAGTTGGGCCTGGAGCCGGTCAACCGCATGGCTTACTACGGTATTCTGGGCCCCAAAGGATTGCCGAGGGAGGTGGTGGACAAGGTCAACGCGGCGGCGCGCAAGGCACTGGAAGACCCAGCGGTCAAAAAGCGCATTGAGGACACCGGCTCGGTGGTGGTTGGCAATTCGCCAGAGCAGTTTGCAAAGCAAATGTCCGACGAGCTGGCGGTCTACAGGAAGGTGGTTGAAACCGCGCGGCTCAAGCTGGAATAGCGGCTGGAAATGGCTTCTGGCCGTAGCTTCTGGCAAAAGCTTCTGGCACTAGCCACCTGCATTAGCCACCTGCAATAACCGCTTGCAATAGCCGCCACCCATGGTCGCGAAAAAAGGCAGCCTGGTGGCCTTGACAGAAACCCCGCGTGCGCCGTCTTACGCGGCACCCGTCAGGACGGCGGGGGATGCCGCCATTGACGAATTTATCGACGCGCTATGGCTGGAAGACGGCCTTGCCAGAAACACACTGGCGGCTTACCGGCGCGATCTGGTGCTTTACCTGCATTGGCTTGAAGCGCGCGGCGAGGGGCTGGGCGCCAGGGTGCTCAACGACACGCGGGAGGCTGATCTCAACGCCTACTTTTCAGCGCGCCATGCAGGCACCAAGGCCACGACTGCCAACCGCCGCCTGACAGTTTTCAAGCGGTATTTCCGCTGGGCTTTGCGTGAGCGGCTGACGCTGGCGGATCCAACGCTCAAGATGCTGCCTGCACGCCAGGCGCTGCGTTCGCCCTCAACCCTGACCGAAGCGCAAGTTGAAGCGCTGCTGTTTGCGCCCGACCTGTCAACCGCATTGGGCGTGCGTGACCGCACCATGCTCGAATTGATGTACGCCAGTGGTTTGCGCGTCAGCGAGCTGGTCGGCCTGAGAGTATTGAACGTCAGCCTGTCTGACAATGTGGTGCGCGTGCTGGGCAAGGGCAGCAAGGAGCGCTTGATCCCGTTCGGGCAGGTGGCCAGCCAATGGCTCAAACAATACCTGAGCCAGGTGCGCCCGGCCATGACGGCCGGCAAGCCGACCGGAGACCTGTTTGTGACCCACCGGGGCAGCAAGATCGGCACCGCCATGTCGCGGGTGATGTTCTGGATGATCGTGAAGAAATACGCGGTCATGGTCGGCATAACCTCCAAACTATCACCGCATACGCTGCGCCATGCGTTTGCGACCCACTTGCTCAATCACGGCGCGGATTTGCGCGCGGTGCAGATGCTGCTGGGGCACGCCGATATCTCCACCACCACCATTTACACCCACGTGGCGAGGGAGCGGCTGAAGGAAGTCCACGGCAAGCATCATCCGCGTGGCTGAGCGTGGATCAGTGCGAATGGTGAAGCTGCACTTGACGCTTGCGTCTCAACAAGCTTGACTCAGCCTTGCAATTTCAGCCTCGGTAAATCCGGCCTGCAACCGGGCTGGCAGGTTGAACGGCGGGCGAAGTTTGGGTGCCTTGTAACGCTCGGTCAGAACCGGATAATGCGCAACCGGGTCGAGGCCGTCACGCTCACACAACCACCGGTACCAGTGGTTGCCGATGGCCACGTGGCCCACCTCGTCGCGCAGAATGATGTCCAGAATCTCGACCGCACGCAGGGCGTCAAAGCTGCCCACCTGGCGGCGCGGCACTTTGGCCGGGTGAATCAACGTCGGTCGGATCGGGCGGCCTGGCAGCCGGAGTTCAGGGTTGGCGTGAACTGTGGTTGCGATGGACAAAACAGCCTTTTGAGCGCCAATTGCGAGCGCCAGCGCCACTTTTCTGTCAGGGTCGGACTCAGCCAGTGCCTGCAATGCCAGTTGGCGCAGTTCGATCGATGGGCTTGACTTTGAAACCATGCGCCGATTGTCGGCTACACGGTTGGCACGGACAGGCTCCTACAATTGGCCTGTGAACACAACTTGATCGGAAATTCGCGATGGCAATTTATGAACTGGACGGCATTGCGCCCAAGCTTGGCGTGGGTGCCTGGGTTGCTGACAGCGCAGACGTGGTCGGCAATGTCGAACTGGCAGAGGGTGCCAATGTCTGGTTTGGCGTGATCATTCGCGGCGACAACCAAGAAGCCATTCGCATCGGGCGCGGCACCAACATCCAGGACGGCAGCGTGCTGCACGCCGACCGCGGAATACCGCTGACGCTTGGCGATGAAGTGACCATCGGCCACAAAGTGATGTTGCACGGCTGCACGATTGGCGACGGCTCCCTCGTCGGCATGGGTGCAGTGGTTTTGAACGGTGCCCGAATTGGTAAAAATTGCCTGGTAGGCGCTGGTTCCCTGGTGACCGAAGGCAAGGAGTTTCCCGACGGTTCCATGATCATGGGCAGCCCGGCCAAAGTCGTGCGCGCACTAAGCCCGGAACAGACGCTGGGGCTGCGCCGCATTGCCGTTCATTACGTTGACAACACCCGGCGGTTCAAGGCAGGTCTTAAAAAGATTGCCTAGTGTCCCTAGCAAGCCCTTGCCAACCTGCCAACCTGTCGATTTTTCGCGCTGTCATTGCCTGAGAATCCGGTTTGTCTGAACTTCACAAATTTCTGTTTGAAGGTTTGCCGGTGCGCGGCGCGATGGTTCGGCTGACCGATGCGTGGGCCGAAATTCAAAGTCGCCGCGTCGCCAATACGACGACGGGCGCCTACCCGCGTCCCGTGCAGGAATTGTTGGGGGAGATGCTTGCTGCGGGCGTGCTGATGCAGTCAGGCATCAAATTTGATGGCGCCCTGATTCTGCAAATCCAGGGCGATGGACCAGTCAAACTGGCGGTCGCAGAAATCAAGGCGGACTTGAGCCTGCGTGCCACGGCGACGGTATTGGGTGAAGTGCCAGCAGAGGTTCGCTTCAGCGACATGGTGAACGTCAACAACCAGGGCAAGTGCGCAATCACGCTCGATCCCCAAAGCAGGTTTCCGGGCCAGCAACCGTACCAGGGCATTGTTCCGCTGTTCGGTGACAGAAAGGAAAAGCTGGAACGCGTCAGCGACGTGCTGGCGCATTACATGCTTCAAAGCGAACAACTGCAGACCACGCTGGTGCTGGCTGCCAATTCTGAGGTTGCGGCCGGGCTGCTGATTCAACGTTTGCCGCACACCGCGCATCATTCCCTGGACTACGACCGCATTGCCATCCTGGCGTCCAGCCTGAAGCGCGACGAACTGTTGACATTGGACGCAGATACGCTCCTGAGGCGCCTTTTCTGGCAGGAAAGCCTGACCCGGTTTGAGCCGCTGACCGGTGCGGCAGGGCCGCGTTTTGCGTGCTCCTGCAGCCGCGAGCGCGTCAGCCGGATGATTCACAGTTTGGGCGCGGTCGAGGTCCAGAGCATTCTGGCTGAGCGTGAAAATATTGAAGTTGGTTGCGACTTTTGTGGTTTGCAGTACCGGTTTGACGCGGTCGATGCAGCGGAAATATTTGTGCAACCCGGCCAAATTGTGTCGGGCAGCGCCAGTCCGCAATGACGCACTGCTAGCCAATCAGTTGGGTGAACAGGCGGTGTTCACACGCCGAATCGCTGCATTTGTCGCAGGCTGATTGCCACTTCTCCTGGGTGCCGGCGATGGCTTTGACGGGGCTGGATTGCGCAACTTCAAATCCATCAATCGCCCGCAAGGCGTTTGAAAGTCTGTCCGGTCCTGTGCCATACACCACCTGAAAGCTCACTGCCTGGCGCGCCAATGTCGCACGCAGCGCAGAATCCGTGGCTTGGCGGGCGAAGGCTCGATCCTTCGTGTCTTGACCCACTGGCAGCGGCAAGTCAAGGCCGCAAACCAGCGCCAGGTCAAAGTGGCCATGCTGAGCATTGGCGTTTTCAGCGGCAATCAAATGCACCCGATGACCGCGCTGGCGCAACGCCAGTGACAATGCGTTGACCAACACGGTTTTTCCGGTGTGAGGCGCGCCCAGCACAGCAATGTTCATGGTCTAACCCTGAATGGCCACACCACGCGAACGCTATTTGGCAAGGTGAACGTAAATCTCGTTGGGCTTGACCATGCCCAACTGCTGCCGGGCCTTTTCCTCGACCATTTCCAGTCCTTCCTTGAGATCGCGCACTTCATCGGCCAGCCGGTCGTTGGCCAGTTGGGCCTGCTGGTTTTTTTTCTGTTGCGCTTCAAGTTGCTGCGTCATCTTGGAAACACTTTGCACGTTGCCACGCCCGGTCCACAGCTGCGCGTGAAAGATCACGAGCAGGGCGAGCAAACCGGCGGGGACCAGGAGACGGGCCATGGGTCAATCCATTGCAGTCTTTGAAGCGGGCCCAGCCATACGCAGGCAAGTCTGAGATTTCGGTCCGCGACTCAGCGCAGGTTGTAAAACGCCGAGCGGCCTGGGTAGCTGGCGACGTCGCCCAGGTCTTCTTCAATGCGCAGCAACTGGTTGTATTTGGCCATGCGGTCCGAGCGGCTGAGCGAACCGGTCTTGATCTGTCCGGCATTGGATCCCACCGCGATGTCGGCAATGGTTGAATCTTCGGTCTCGCCGGAGCGGTGGCTGATGACGGCGGTGTAGCCAGCCCGCTTGGCCATTTCGATGGCCGCGAAAGTCTCGCTCAAGGTGCCAATCTGGTTGATCTTGATCAGGATTGAATTGGCAATGCCCTTGCTGATGCCCTCTTTGAGAATCTTGGTGTTGGTCACAAACAGGTCATCACCCACAATCTGGATCTTTTTACCCAGCCGGTCGGTCAGCAGCTTCCAGCCATCCCAATCGTTTTCGGCCATGCCGTCTTCAATGCTGATGATGGGGTATTTGTCAACCCAAGTGGCCATGATGTCGATCCACTCTTCACTGGAGAGCGTCAGCCCTTCGGCCTCCAGATGGTATTTGCCGTCTTTGTAAAATTCGCTGGCTGCACAGTCCAGGCCCAGCGCGATCTGCTCGCCCGCGACAAAACCGGCAGCAGCAATCGCTTCCAGAATCATCTGAATGGCAGCTTCGTGGTTCGGCACATTGGGCGCAAAACCGCCTTCGTCGCCGACCGCCACGCTCATGCCCTTGTCGTGCAGGATTTTTTTCAGCGCGTGGAAAACTTCGGCGCCGTAGCGCAGCGCCTCGCGAAAGCTCGGTGCGCCCACCGGGATGATCATCAGCTCCTGCAAATCAAGATTGTTGTTGGCGTGTGCGCCGCCATTGACCACGTTCATCATGGGCACCGGCATTTGCATGCTGCCCATGCCGCCGAAATAGCGATACAGCGGCAGACCACTTTCTTCGGCCGCGGCCCGCGCCACGGCCATTGACACCGCCAGCATCGCATTGGCGCCCAGGCGCGATTTGTTTTCAGTGCCGTCCAGGTCGATCAGGGTCTTGTCCAGAAAAGCCTGTTCGGACGCATCAAGCCCCAGCACCGCTTCGGAGATTTCGGTATTGATGTATTCCACGGCCTTCAAGACGCCTTTGCCAAGGTAGCGTGACATGTCGCCGTCGCGCAGCTCAATCGCTTCGCGCGAGCCGGTGGATGCGCCCGACGGCACCGCGGCACGGCCCATGGTGCCGCTTTCCAGCAGCACGTCGCATTCCACGGTGGGGTTGCCGCGCGAATCCAGAATTTCACGGCCTACGATGTCAACTATTGCACTCATTGGCTTTCCTGTTCAAACTAAAAATTGTATTGGCGTGCGATCAAGCGGCCAGGCTCAAACGCCTTCAACCACCACCATCCGCATGAGGGCGGCGCCTTGCCGCGCTGCACGCGCTTTGGTGTATTCGGCTGAGGCGCTGAAGGCTTGCGCGGCTGCGAAGCTTGGGAATTTCAGAACCACGATACGGTCTGGTGTCCAGTCGCCCTCCAGAACCTCTACCTTGCCTCCGCGCACGCAGACTTCGACGCCATGCGCCTCAAAGGCGGCACTGGACCATTTGCGGTATTCCTCGTACTGGGTCGGGTTGGTGATTTTGACGTTGGCAATGATGTACGCACAGGGCATGTTCAGACTCCAAAATTATTTTCAAGAAAGCCGTTTTTCTTGGTGACTCGGTCCAGTTCCAGCAAGGTTTCCAGCAGAGCTTTCATGTGCTTGAGCGGCACGGCGTTTGGGCCATCACTCAGGGCTTTAGCTGGGTCAGGATGGGTTTCCATGAACAGCCCCGCCACACCCACGGCCACGGCGGCACGCGCCAGCACCGGCACCATTTCGCGCTGCCCGCCACTGCTGGTGCCTTGGCCGCCGGGCAACTGCACCGAATGCGTCGCGTCAAATACCACCGGCGCATTGGTTTCGCGCATGATGGCCAGGCTGCGCATGTCGCTCACCAGGTTGTTGTAGCCAAAGCTGGCTCCGCGCTCGCAGGCCATGAAGTTGTCCTCTTCCAGGCCCAGTTCGCGGGCAGCCGCACGGGCCTTGTCGATGACATTTTTCATGTCACCCGGTGCCAAAAACTGGCCCTTTTTGATATTCACCGGCTTGCCGCTTTGCGCCACGGCGCGAATGAAATCGGTCTGCCGGCACAGGAAGGCGGGCGTCTGCAACACGTCCACTACCGCGCACACCTGGGCGATCTGGTCTTCGCAGTGAATGTCGGTGAGCACTGGAACGCCCAACTCGCGTTTGACCTTCGCCAGAATCTCCAGTCCTATGTCTATGCCGGGGCCACGGAACGTATCGCCACTGGAGCGGTTTGCCTTGTCAAAACTGCTTTTGAAGATGAAGT
>JANOMD010000080.1:0-9177 GCA_031420135.1 Rhodoferax sp.
GCAATACCGCGGTGGGCAGCGCATTCGCCCACACTGTAGATGCGCGCGTCGGTGGTGGTCTGCATGGTGTCGTTGACCACAATGCCCTTGTTGCAGTGCAGACGCATCGATTCGGCCAATGCGGTGTTGGGGCGAATGCCAACGGCCATCACCACCAGGTCGGTTGCAAGCTCGGTTCCATCCTTGAATTTGATCGCTGAAACCCGGCCATCGGCAGAACCCACCAGTTCTTGCGTCTGCGCGCCAATCATGAATTTCAAGCCCCGGTCTTCCAGCGACTTTTGCAGCAGCTTGCCAGCTACCACGTCCAACTGGCGCTCCATCAGCCAGGGCATCACGTGCACCACCGTGACTTCCATGCCGCGTCGCATCAGCCCGTTGGCGGCTTCCAGCCCGAGCAAGCCGCCGCCAATCACAACTGCCTTCTTGTGCGTTTTGGCGGTGTCGATCATCTCGTTGGTATCGGCAATGTCACGGTAGGCGATCACGCCCTTCAAATCCTTGCCGGGAATGGGCAAGATGAAGGGGATGGAGCCAGTGCACATCAACAGCCGGTCGTATTCGACCTCGGTGCCATCGTCGGCCCGAACGATGCGTTTGATGCGGTTGACTTCAACCACCTTTTTGCCGGCGTGCAGGGTGATGTGATTGTCTTTGTACCAGTCCCATGAGTTCAGGACGATGTCGTCGATCGTCTGCTCGCCGGCCAGCACGGGGCTGAGCAAAATGCGGTTGTAGTTGGGGTGCGGCTCGGCACCGAACACCGTGATGTCGTACAGATCAGGCGCCACCTTGAGCAGCTCTTCAATGGTGCGCACGCCGGCCATGCCATTGCCGACCATCACCAACTTTGATTTTTTCACGGATTCATCCTGTCATTCAGTTCCAGATGACAATGCAATCCCCGTGCCAGAAGCGTTGCCGATTTTCACGTTGCAATGCACCAAAATGGCGCTTATCCTCCGTTTTGATCTGTGGTTTCGGGCATGGCAATTGCGTATGCTGGTGCATGGCATTCGAAATTGACATCGGGTTTGCAACTGCGGCGGGCCGAAAAGACCAGAACGAAGACTTTTGCGCCGCCTTGCTGCCGCAAAGCGGGCCGGAGGAAGGCTGGGGCGCAATTGTTGCGATAGCGGATGGCGTCAGCACCGGCGGCATGGGCAAAGAGGCGGCGCAGACCACGGTGACCTGTTTGGTACGTGATTACTACGGCACGCCCGAAACCTGGGACACCTCCGTCGCGCTGGACCGCATCATTGCTGCCCAAAATGCCTGGCTTTGCGGCATCAACAAGCGCCGCCACCCGGTGCTGGGCCTGACCACCTTGACGGCGCTGGTGCTGCGTGGACAAACCTACACGCTGGCGCATGTGGGCGACACCCGGGCCTACCTGCTGCGTGATGAAAAATGGCGCGATGATGAATCGGCCGGAACCCGGCCGCCCGTCACACGACCAAAGCAGCTCACCCGGCTCACGCAGGACCACGTTGTCAACCACCCGGATTTCAAACACCAGTTGCTGCGATCAGTCGGCGCAGAAGACCATGTTGTGGTCGACTACATGCAAGGCGAGCTGCAAGTCGGCGACCTGTTTGTGCTGCTCACTGATGGCGTGCACGGCTCGCTGCGCGAGCGCCAGATAGCAGACTTGGCAGCCCTGGCAGGCACCGTCACCCCGCAACAGGCCTGCCAGAATCTACTGGACGCGGCCCTGGCCGCTGGCAGCGCTGACAACGTCACAGCGATGGTGGTGCACGTCAAGGGCCTGCTGGGCGCCACCCTGGCGGATGCCCGGCGCAACGCGCAGGCGCTGCCAGTTCCGCCGCGTCTGCGCGTGGGCGACGTGATCGACGGCTTGACGGTGACCGCCACCGTGGCCGACAACGGCATCAACTTGCTGTACCAGGTGCGCGACCCCAAAGCCAGAACTCTGTATGCGCTGAAAACCCTCAACCCGGCGCGTGCTCACGACGCCGAGGAACGCGCCATGCTGGCGCACGAGGCCTGGCTGGCCAAACGCATGCGGTCCGGGCGCGGCGCCGACCATCTGGTGGCCGTGCACGAGGTGTTGCCAAGCGGCCAGGATCGCAGCGCCTTTTACCTGCTGTACGACTGGCATGGCGGAGAAACCCTGCAGCAGCAGCTCGACCGGGGCCATAAGTTCAGCCTGCAACAAGCCTTGGCGGCAGCCACACAGGCCGCGCGCACGCTGGGCCTGCTGCACCGCCAAGGCGTGATTCATCGCGACGTCAAACCGGCCAATTTGCACCAGGGCGAAGACGGCGTGTTGCGCCTGCTTGACTTGGGCGTGGCCCTGAGCGGGCGCGAACCCGAATCGCAACGCCGCCTGCATGCCGGCACGCCCAATTACGTCAACCCCGAGCAATGGGGCTTTAGCGCCGTGGCGGCTGAAGGGCCCAATGAGCAGGCCGACGCGCAAAGCGATTTGTTCGCCCTGGGCGTCAGCCTGTACCAGTTGCTCACCGGAAAGCTGCCCTATGGCGAGGTGTTGCCGCAGCAATTGGGCCGCTTTTACCGCGACCCGACGCCGCCTAACCGCCACAACCCCGAGGTGCCGATCTGGCTTGACCACATCGTCCAAAAAGCGGTGGCGCGCGACAAACGCAAACGCTTTGAAACTGCGGAAGAAATGCTGCTGGCGCTGGAGCGTGGCGCGTCCAGGCCGCTGGCCGCGCCGCAAACCACGCCCTTGATCCAGCGCGATCCCAGCGCCATCTGGAAGATCGGGCTGGCGGTGTCTGCGCTATTTAACCTTTTGCTGATCTATGTGCTCTTGATTTTGCCAAAATAGCGGTTGCATTCGTGCCATCAAGCATGCAACACTATATAAAGCACGGGCACTTCATTTTGATGGGATAAATTTTGGAGAAATCAGGAAAATTCGAAAATGGATACATCGGTTTGCGTGCGGACGGGTGGTTTCAGCAAATAATCAGTTTTCATTTCAATGGGCCGAATCTTGCCTCGATCCCGGCATTGCCGACGTCGCGCATCATCGAGACATCGATGGGCAGGCGGTCGCTGATCACGGCGGGTACAGGCGCGCCGACTGTGGTGTTTGAAGCCGGTTTGGGCAAGGGAAAAGAGGACTGGAAGGAAGTATTCAACGGTGTGGCGGCCCAAACGCGTGCAATAGCCTATGACCGGGCAGGTTACGGCAAAAGTGAGTCATCGATTGAACCACGTGAAGGCCACCAAATTGTGCGGGAGTTGCGCGCCTTGCTGTCTGCAGAAAACCTGCCGCCACCGTATGTGCTGGTGGGACATTCGCTCGGTGGCACCATCGTCAAGCTGTTTGCCCGTACGCATCCCGAGGAAGTTGCGGGGGTGGTTTTGGTCGATGCCCGGCATGCAGACTTGGCCCGGCAATGCCGCCAGGTCGGAGTGCTTCGCCTTTTTTACGAGCCACCCCAGCTTTTGTTCCTGATGTCGCGAGCAGCGGCCCGAAAGGAATTGAAAGCCGCTCCTGTCACTATGCGTCAGGCTCGCCGTGCAGGGCCTTTCCCGACTATTCCCCTGATTGTGGTGACGCATCTAAAAGCATCTACCCACTGGCCGCGCGCGCTGGGCAAGGTTTGGGTCGCGGGCCAGCACCACATGATGAAAATGTCAGCATTGGGTCGCATCAAGGTGTGCGCCGACAGTGGTCATAACGTCCATCGGGACCAACCAGATGTGGTGGTGCAAGCGATACTCAACGTGGTCAATGCGGTGCGCTATTTGCACAAAAAACGAACAGATTGACCTTGGAATCCCTGGGTTTTCGCCATCGTTTTCTATGGGATTCGAGCGCGTCCGCCTTTCTCGGCCCACGTCCGCGTCCAGCGGATCTGCATGAAGCGCAGCAGCACCAGCATGGCTGCAGCACAGATCGCAAAACCGACAAAACCCCACAGGTAGGTGCCGGCATACTGTTTGCTCAAGCCCATCGCGTTAGGGATCAAACCCCCGCCCAGCGCGCCGATTTCGCCAATCATCGAGCCTGCCACGGCTGTAGTCATGGGCCAGCGCAGGGGCACCAGCTGAAACAGGGCGCCATTGCCCGCGCCCAGAGCGGCAAAACAGACCAGGAACAGAAGCATCGTCATTGGCAGTGATTCTTCTGCCAGGCCGCATAGCACCAAGGTCACGCTGACCACCGCGAGTACGCCGGTCAGCGTGTTGACGCCACCCCAATGGTCGGAGATCCATCCTCCAAAAACCCGCAGTGCCGCACCCATGAAAGCCGCGAGCATGGTGAGTTGCCCGGCCTGCACTTTGGAGACGCCAAACTGGCCGTAAAAATAGCTCGGCATAAACGTAATCAGACCAATGAAGCCGCCAAAGGTGACGGCGTAAATCAGGCTGAAGGCCCAGCCGTCTTTCTCGAACAGGCAGGCGGTGTGGTCTTTCAGGCTGGCGTGTTTGTCCCGGTCCGGCGGCTCCTGTGCAAACACAATCATCACCAGCATGGGCAGCAACACGGCAACAGCGGCAAAGCCATACACCGCCTGCCAGCCAAAGGCCTGGGCCAAGGGCGGCGCCAGTAGGGCCGACACGGCAGTGCCCACGTTGCCGGCACCCACCAGACCCATCGCAAGGCCCTTGTAGCGCGGTGGAAAGGAGCCCGAACCCAGCGACAGCGCCACGCCAAAACTGGCCCCGGCAATGCCCAGCAGCACGCCCATGGCCAACAGATCGTTGAAAGAATTGACGAAGAAGAATCCAAACAGCATGGCGATGGCGATGCCGGCCATCTCAACCAGGGTGGCGTTTTTTCGGCCAATGTATTGCGCCAGAATACCCAGCGGGAAGCGCATCAGCGCCCCGGCAAAAATCGGGATCGACAGCATCACACCTTGTTGCGCTGGCGTCAGGTTATAGGCCTCGGTGATGAACGGTGCCATAGCGCCATTCATGACCCAGACTGCGCAGGAAAAAGTGAAGAAAAAGAATGCTGCGCCCAAGGTGGGGGCGTGACCTGCTCTTAAAAAAGTTCGACAGTAATTGGGGTTCGCCGACATGGTTTGTGCCATCACGCATTTCCTCTGTGATTGGGTTGGATGAATTCACAACAACAATGCGAGAAACGTGCCAGCTTCAAGTGCAGCTCGACGCCCAATGCGATTGGCTGCGCATGGTTTCAGGCGCTGCTATGCCAGCCAGCCAATCAATTTGGTGCGCTGCAGTAAATTTTGCGCACTACTTTGGACAGCAACCGACGTGCTGCCTCAAAGTTGATCAGCGCATATTCCAGAATCAACCCGATGGCTTGCATACCTTGAAAAACCGCAAGCATTGGGCCAGGCAATAGTGGGGAGGCGGGGCACTAAACTCATGGCTTATGTCAAACAAGTTGCTGGTGCTGGGAATCGAATCATCGTGTGACGAAACCGGTGTGGCGCTGGTGCAGACGCAGGCGGGTCAAGTGCCCAGGCTGCTGTCGCACGCCCTGTTCAGCCAGATCGAAATGCACCAAGCGTATGGCGGCGTGGTGCCTGAACTGGCCAGCCGCGACCACATCCGCCGGGTTCTGCCGCTCACCTCTGAGGTGTTGAACGCTTCAGAGCGCCACTTGCGCGAGGTGGATGTCGTCGTCTACACGCGCGGGCCTGGTCTGGCCGGGGCACTGCTCGTTGGCGCGGGTGTGGCGTGCGCTCTCGGTGCGGCGCTGAACAAACCGGTGCTGGGCGTGCACCATCTTGAGGGGCATTTGCTGTCGCCCTTTTTAAGTGCCGATCCTCCTGAGTTTCCATTTGTCGCGCTGCTGGTTTCGGGTGGCCATACGCAGTTGATGCGGGTGGATGGCGTCGGACGCTACGAGTTGCTGGGCGAAACGATTGACGACGCCGCTGGCGAAGCGTTTGACAAATCCGCCAAGCTGCTGGGCCTGGGCTACCCCGGTGGTTCAGCGCTGTCACGCCTGGCCGAACAGGGCGACCCGAAAGCCTTCAAACTACCTCGCCCCTTGCTGCACAGCGGCAATCTTGATTTTTCATTTGCCGGCTTGAAGACGGCAGTGATGATGCAGGCGAAAAAACTGGGTGACGATTTGCCATCGCGCAAGGCTGATCTGGCGGCGTCCACCGAGGCGGCAATTGTCGAAGTGCTGCTCAAAAAATCATTGACAGCGTTGAAGCAAACCGGCCTCAAACGCCTGGTGGTCGCCGGTGGTGTTGGGGCTAATCGGCAGTTGCGCGTGCAGCTCGATGCCGCCTGCAAGGCGCAAGGCCTGCGCGTGCACTACCCCGAGCTGGAGTTCTGCTCAGACAACGGCGCGATGATCGCCATGGCCGGGGCCATGCGCTTGCAAAGTGGCATTCAGAGCGCCAACACGGCCTATTCATTCGACGTGAAGCCGCGCTGGGCGCTGGATTCACTGAGAAACAATTTGATATCGCCGGTGATATGATTTTAGCCCAAAAACAGCTTAAAAATGCTGTTTTGGGGTGAATAACCAATGAAATTAGTCTCTAGCTCTCGTATTTATTAGATTGTTTGCTATATATTTAATATCTAATAAAAATTCGAACTTAATGAATCGTCAACTCGGAAACCGGGCTGACCACTACTTTCTTGCCTAGTTTCAGTGTCAAGACACCGTTGTCCAGCTTGGCTTCGCTGTTTGCAGGGTCGATGTCCTGTGGCAACTCATAGGCGGCCTTGTACTGGCGCGGTGCACCTTCCTTGGACGCAATGCGAACCACATTGGCCTCAATGCCGATGGTCAACTGGTCTTTGGCGATGCCAGGCAAGTCAAGGCTCAGGGTGAACGATGTGTCATCCTGGTCAAAGCTGGCTTTGTTCAGTCGGGTTGAGTGGGTCGCTTCATTCAAAAAACGCTCGAGTGCAGCGCTTCTCTGACCCAAGCCGTGACGGTTCAGATGGGCCGGGGCGGTGGTTGCAAAAAACATTGAAATACTCCTGATGAACTTTGCGGCTCCCACGATGTTCACCGCATGCGTTGAAACTGCGACTGTTTTCCCGCCTTTCAAGTGAAAGGCGCAGATCTTTATTGTTGTGGCTCTGGCCTTGAAATGGGCCAATGAGGCGTTATTTGTCGGGGCGAAATTTTGGCAGCCCTTCCGATTTGCCTGCCGCTTGAGCCGCTCAGTGAAGCGCTGATCGATGGCGGTTGACAAGATGATGTCGCTAAATGATGCCGCTGTACCGGGGCAATCGGCAATCGGCAACGGTCAAACGCATAGCTCAAAGCGCAAGCCGGATGGGCCAATTCGGGCTATAATCGAGCGGCTTTGCACTACGCAACAGCGCACGCCAGAGGCAGTTCCAGCGTCTGGCGCAAGTTCAATTCATCAGGAAATACAAAATGATTCTCTCCAGCATCAAAGCCGCTGTCGTGAAAGACAACGCACGCAAGGTCGGCGACACCGGCAGCCCTGAAGTTCAGGTTGCCCTGCTCACAGCCCGTATCAACGAGCTCACGCCGCACTTCAAAACCCACGCCAAAGACCATCACGGCCGTCGTGGTCTATTGCGAATGGTCAGCCGCCGCCGCAAATTGCTGGACTACCTGAATGCCAAAGATCATGACCGCTACACGGCGCTGATCACCAAATTGAGCTTGCGTAAATAAGCGCTTGCAACCATGAAAAACGCCTGAGTTCCTGAAAAGCTCGGGCGTTTTTAACTTCGGAACACTGAAAACCTGAGGGTTTTGGCCAAAACAGAGCGAAGCTGTGTCATTCCAAAAGAAATCGCCGGGATTCTTCTGGAATGGCATCGTGTTCTGTGGGTCCGTCCGGGCTAGGGTGAGGTGGCCTTCATCTCCCAAACACACCAGGAGAACACATCATGAGCATTTTCAATAAAGTCACAAAAAACTTCCAGTGGGGCCAGCACAAGGTCGTCATGGAAACCGGCGAAATCGCCCGCCAATCCACTGGCGCTGTGCTGCTGGACATGGAAGGCACCGTGGTGCTGGCCACCGTGGTCGCCAAAACCGAAGGCAAGGCCGGGCAAGACTTCTTCCCGCTGACCGTTGATTACCTCGAAAAGACCTACGCCGCAGGCAAAATTCCCGGCAGCTTTTTCAAGCGCGAAGGCCGCCCCAGCGAGTTCGAGACACTGACCAGCCGCCTGATTGATCGCCCGATTCGCCCACTTTTTCCCGAAGGTTTCTTCAACGAAGTTCACGTCGTGGTCCACACGCTGTCGTTGAACCCGGAAGTCGATGCGGACATTGCGGCCTTGATCGCTGTCAGTGCCGCTTTGTCGGTCAGCGGCATGCCGTTCAGCGGCCCGATTGGCGCTGCCCGTGTGGGTTACGTCAACGGTGCGTATGTGTTGAACCCCGGTCAAACCGCGCGCAAGGATTCGATTCTTGATTTGGTGGTTGCTGGCACGGAAGCGGCTGTGTTGATGGTGGAATCTGAAGCCCAGCAGCTCAGCGAAGAAATCATGCTGGGTGCGGTCGTATTCGGCCACGAGCAGGGCAACATCGCGATCAATGCGATTCACGAACTGGTACGCGATGCTGGCAAGCCGGTCTGGGACTGGAGGGCACCGGCCAAAGATGACGTGCTGATCGCCAAAGTTGGCGCCCTGGCAGAAGAAAAACTGGCTGCTGCCTACCAGATTCGCAATAAGCAGGCGCGCACCCACGCCACGCGTGAAACCTACACCTGGGTCAAGATGGGCTTGAAAGCCGAAGGCGTTGTGTTTGACGCCGTGGCGGTTGAAGGCATGTTGTTCGACATTGAAGCCCGCATCGTGCGCAGCCAGATTTTGGCGGGCGAGCCGCGCATTGACGGCCGTGACACTCGCACTGTGCGCGCGATTGAAATCCGCAACGGCGTGTTGCCCCGCACCCATGGCTCAGCCTTGTTCACACGTGGTGAAACGCAGGCGCTGGTCGTCACCACGCTTGGCACTGAGCGCGACGCACAACGCATCGACGCCTTGGCCGGCGAGTACGAAGACCGCTTCATGCTGCACTACAACATGCCTCCGTTCGCCACCGGCGAGACCGGTCGCGTCGGGACGCCCAAGCGCCGCGAAATCGGCCACGGTCGTCTGGCCAAGCGCGCGTTGATCGCCTGCTTGCCGTCCAAAGAAGAATTCCCGTACACCATGCGTGTCGTCAGCGAAATCACTGAGTCCAACGGTTCGTCCAGCATGGCTTCGGTCTGCGGCGGCTGCCTGAGTTTGATG
>JANOMD010000081.1:0-9344 GCA_031420135.1 Rhodoferax sp.
TCGTCATGCTGATTGTTCTTGCGGTGCTGATGCCGATCATCCAGCTCAATCAACTCGTCAAGTAAACGCGGTGACTTCATCACTTTCCAACCAGCTCGTCGTCGCCATCGCGTCGCGGGCGCTGTTCGACTTTGAGGAAGAGAACAAGGTCTTCGAGCAAGGCGATGACCGCGCCTACATGAACTTGCAGCTGGAGCGGCTTGACATTGCGGCCAAGCCTGGTGTGGCGCATTCGCTGATCAAGAAGCTGCTGGCGTTTAATGTGGCGGGGAGTGCCGTCGAAAAGCGCGTGGAGGTGGTAATCCTTTCGCGTAACGACCCGGTGTCCGGCCTGCGGGTCTTCAACTCGGCGCAGGCCAGCAAACTGGTGATTGAGCGCGGCGTGTTCACCAAAGGCCGCGAGCCATACAAATATCTGAAACCGCTGCGTGCCAACCTGTTCCTCTCGGCCAACCCCGGCGATGTCCGAGCGGCGCTGAATGCGGGCTTTGCCGCGGCCACCGTTCACACCGGCTCGATGCGTGCCGGAGGCTCGTACCCCAACGAGGTTCGGATCGCGTTTGACGGCGATGCGGTGCTTTTCTCAGACGAAGCCGAACAGGTGTACCAGAAGGGCGGCCTTCAGGCGTTTCAGTCGCACGAAAAACGCCGTGCCGGCAAACCGCTGCCGGATGGCCCATTCAAACCGCTGCTGGCCGCCCTGCATGCCTTGCAGCAGGCGCGCCAGCCGCACATGCGCATCCGCACTGCGCTGGTGACGGCCCGCAGCGCCCCTGCGCATGAGCGCGCCATCCGCACGTTGATGGGCTGGAACATTGAAGTCGATGAGGCGATGTTCCTGGGGGGTCTGTCCAAAGGCGAGTTCCTCAAAGAGTTCGAGCCCGATTTCTTCTTTGACGACCAGGCCGGGCACATTGAATCAGCCGCGCAGCACGTACCCTCAGGGCATGTGGCCAGCGGGGTGTCGAATCCGATTTGAGCCAATGGATTCCATTGATTTACTACATTTGTAGTTAAAGTTTCAATAAAATCAACCTATGAGTTAATATTTTAGCAAAATTTACTGTTCAGGGCAAAATTAACAGTAGTATTTGCCTCTAGCTCTCGTACTAATTGCATAACTAGCTATATTTAATGTAGCAATGCATCAGCGCAAGTTGGCAGATCAATACTGGGAAGAAGTGGCGAATCACCAAGACCCCGAGTCATGCGATCTTTAAACTGCCCATCTTGGCAGCCAACGCGACAGAACCGTTCAACAGCCTGCAAACGCAGCCGATAGGGTATAACCGATTGCACCTTGGCCTGGCTCAACCTGGCATCGACAATCCGGATGCTTTTTTACGAGAAGCATCGTACCCGGGAAAGTAAATTGACATGACGCTTGCACGCGCTGTAACCGTGGGCGACCTACGCGGTCTGGCTCGGAAAAATTTGCCAAAGGCAGTATTTGAATTCATTGACGGAGGGGCACACGACGAGCGCACGCTGAACGCCAACCTGCGTGATCTGGGGCAGATCAGTTTTGCGCCCCGTATCCTTACGGATGTCAGTGACCGGCGCCAAGCGGTGCAACTGCTCGGGCAAGAGTTTTCCTCGCCGTTCATCCTCGGTCCCACTGGCCTTGCCGGTCTGCTATGGCCCGATGGCGACATCGCCACTGCCCGCGCCACTGCAACCGCCGAAGTCGGCTACTGCCTTAGCACCAATTCAAATTGCTCGATTGAACAGGTGGCGCAGCAGGGCCGCCCTAGTTTCTGGTTCCAGCTTTATATCCAGCGTGACCGCGGCATGGTTCGGTCCCTGGTCGAACGCGCGGCGGCCGCCGGTTGCCCGGTGCTGTGCGTCACCGTCGACCTGCCCGTCCAGGGAGCGCGCGAACGGGATGTGCGCAATGGCTTCACGGTGCCGCCGCAGCTCAGTGTCGGGAATGTTTTCGACTATGCCAAGCGCATTGGCTGGTTATGGCGCATGGCCACCGGACCGCGTATTACCTTCGCCAATTTGCAGCCTGCCAGTGGCGAGGCATCGAATCTCACGACCCTGGTCCAGCACATCAACGCCCAGTTCGACCAAACCGTGACCTGGAAAGACTTCGACTGGCTCAAGTCCATCTGGCCCGGAAAAATGGCGATCAAGGGCATTCTCCATCGGGACGATGCACGCATAGCAGTCGAACATGGCATTGACGCGGTGATCGTGTCGAACCATGGGGGACGCCAGTTGGACGGCGCCTCATCAGCCATTGCCGCATTGCCGGGGATTGTGGAGGCGGTCGATGGCAAAGCCGAAGTGCTGATGGATGGGGGAATTCGCCGCGGCAGCGATATCGTCAAGGCCATGGCCTTGGGCGCCAGCGGTTGCCTGATCGGACGTGCAGGCCTCTATGGTCTTGCGGCGAACGGCGAAGCCGGGGTGGCCCGGGCAATCGACATCCTCAGAAAAGAAATCGACATCACGCTTGCGTTGCTTGGCCAACCGGACATCACGAAACTGGATAAATCTGCGATATTGTCGACATGCGCCTGATTCAAGGCCGCGAGCATGTCACCTTTTTTAAAACTTCAAAGACCGGTATGACAATTTATCTTCAAACAAACAGAAGCGCCTTGCTTGACGGCGGCGCTACGCGCCTGCCGGGCAGTGGGCCACGGTGGGCTAGCAGGTCATGAAGGAACGCCTATTGGTCACTTTCGACCTCCCGCTGGAAGTGCGCCGGATTCTGGAGGCAGCCTTTCACGTGAGCTACGCCGCAGCGGAGTTCCGGCTGCAGCCGGACGTGGCGCTTGACATCGTGCAAGGGCATTCAATGATGCTGGTGTCGGCCACGCGGGATCGGCTCGATGCCACGCTGATGGCCCGTTTGCCGGACTGCATCCGTGCGATCGCGACTTATTCGGTCGGGCATGACCATGTTGACCTGCTGGCTGCGCGCGCCAGAGGCATTGCGGTGTTCAGCACGCCCGATGTGCTTTCAACCGCGTGTGCGGAGGTCGGCATGCTGCTGCTGCTGGGCGCCGCAAGACGGGTCACTGAAAGCGTCGAGCTGTTGCGCAGCGGCCATTGGAAAGGGTGGACTCCGAACCAGCTCAACGGCACGGGTCTGTCGGGCAAGGTGCTGGGGATTTTCGGGATGGGTCGCATCGGCCGGGAGATCGCCCGCCGTGCGCGCGGCTTTGACATGCAGATCCACTATGCGAATCGATCACAACTGCCCCCCGATCAGGAGCAGGGCGCGACTTACCACGGGTCGCCCGAATCGCTGCTCCAGGTGTCACAGTTTCTGATGTTGGCGTGCCCGGCCACGCCAGAGACAACCGGCTTCCTGAACGCCGACACGATAAACCTGTTGCCGCAGGGCGCGATCATCGCGAACATTGGGCGCGGCGCTGTCGTGGTGGATGAAGATCTGGTCAATGCGCTGGCGTCTGGCCGAATCGCCGCCGCCGGGCTGGACGTATTTAACAACGAGCCGGAAATATTTCCGGGCTATGCGGCACTGCCCAATGTGTTCATGCTCCCGCACATCGGCAGTTCAACCATGGATGCCCGACAGGCTATGGGCGCAATGGTGGTGCAAGGACTCACCGCATTCGGGCAGGGCCAGCCAACCCCAAACCGCATCGCGTGATGCCGTGATGCGCACCAGTAACTGCGGCCAGTTTTCGATTCACGCGTAGCGCTTGCTGCGCAAGTTATTTTTCATTTCCTGAAGCTTCTGTTGCAGCGTCTCAACCCCAATGCGCAGGGCGACATTGGTGGTCAACACATCAATGATCAGCAAATGCAACAGGCGCGACACCATCGGGCTGTAGCGGTCAAAGCCTTCGGGGTGATCGGCGCTTAAATGAATGTGGCTGGCCGCTGCGAGAGGCGAGCCACTGGCGGTGATGGTGAGGGTGGTTGCGCCGTTTTTGCGGGCGATATCACACGCATCCATCAAGTCGCGCGTGCGACCTGAATTCGAGATCAGCACGACGCAATCGCCTGGCCCCAAAATCGAGGCACTCATCACCTGCATGTGGCCGTCGCTGTAAGCAATCGCGTTGACGCCTAAGCGGAAGAACTTGTACTGCGCGTCCTGCGCCACCACACCGGAGTTGCCCACGCCGTAAAACTCGATGCGCTTGCCCTGGCGGTAGGTGTCCACCAGTGCGATGGTGGCCTTTTCAATAGCGATCGTGCTGGCTTCGTTGCGGTACTTGAGAAAGGCCGCCACGGTGTTGTCGATCACCTTCACCAGCACGTCGCCGGTCTTGTCATCGGCATCGACACTGCGATGGATGAAGGGCACGCCCTCGCTCACGCTGCCGGCCAGTTTGCGTTTGAAATCCGTCAACCCGTCGTAACCCATGCTGCGGCAAAACCGCACCACGGTGGGCTTGCTGACGTGGGCGCGGTCAGCCAGCTCGCTCACCGGCAATTGCGTGAACGCGCGCGGGTCGTTCAACACCAGCTTGCCCACCCGCTGCTCGGCAGGGGCCAGCGAACTCAACGATGCGCGAAGGCGGTCAAGCATGGAGATTGCCCCCACGGTCGCCCACTGCGTGTGGCTTCCTGCCCCCCAAAGGGGGCCGTGCCTTGCTAGGGGCGGCCCGTCGCGGCGGCAGTGATTTGCCCCCACGGTCGCCCACTGCGTGTGGCTTCCTGCCCCCCGAGGCGGCCAGGTTCAGCATTCTTCCGACCAGCAGTAGCCGTCCCGCGCAATCATCGCGCTGGCCGCGCTCGGCCCCCAGGTGCCCGCGTTGTAAAGGCGCGGGCCTTGCTTGTCGGCCTGCCAGTGTTCCAAAATCGGCTCGACCCAGCGCCAGGCTTCTTCCTGCTCATCGCTGCGCACAAACAGGTTCAGGCGGCCATCGATCACATCGAGCAGCAGGCGCTCGTAGGCACCCACGCGCTCGGAGCCAAAGCGTTTGTCAAAGTCCAGGTCAAGCTGCACCGGGGACAGTGTTTGGGAATTTCGGCGGTTGTCCTGGCCCTGCGCCAGCAGGTGCAGCTCCAGCCCGTCTTTGGGCTGCAGATTAATCACCAGCGAGTTGGATGCCCCGATTTGGGAGTTGAAAATGGCGTGCGGCGTTGGCCGAAAATTCACCACAATGCGCGCCTCCCGTCCGGCCAGGCGCTTGCCAGTACGCAAATAAAACGGCACGCCAGCCCAGCGCCAGTTCGAGATCTCAGTGCGCAGCGCGACAAAGGTTTCGGTGTTGCTGTGCGGGCCCACACCGACCTCTTCGCGATAGGCTGGCACGGCGGCCCCGCCCACCGCGCCCGCTGCGTACTGGCCGCGAATGACGTCCTGCACCAGCGATTCTTTGGTCCAGGCTTTCAGCGAGCGCAGCACCTTGAGCTTTTCGTCGCGAATCGCATCGGCGTGCGAATTGATCGGCGGCTCCATGCCAATCGCGCACAGCAGTTGCAGTGCGTGGTTTTGCACCATGTCGCGCAAGGCGCCGGTGGTTTCATAAAACGCCCCACGCTTCTCCACGCCCAGTTCTTCGGCGATGGTGATCTGGATGTTGGCGATGTGCTCACGGCGCCACAGCGGCTCAAACAGGGCATTGCCAAAGCGCAGCGCAAACAGGTTTTGTACAGCAGGTTTGCCCAGGTAATGGTCAATGCGGAAGATCTGCCGCTCGCTGAAGATGGCGCGCACGGTCTGGTTGATGACGCAGTTGGAAGCCAAATCGCGCCCCAGTGGCTTTTCCAGCACCACGCGGGTGTTAGGCATGTTGAGGTGCGCAGCCGCCAGTTGCTCGCACACGGTGGTGAACAGGGCGGGCGCGGTGGCGACATACATCACCACCGTGTCGGCGTTGCGCTCATGGAGCAAGGTGGCCAGGGTGGCATAGTCATCCGGCCTGGATAAATCCATCCGCACAAAATCAAGCAGCGCTGCGAATTGCGAGAACTCCTCAGCCGAGGGCCGCTTGGCCGATTCAACCTCGTTGAAGCGTGCCTGAATGCGCGCGCGGTATTCGTCCGCAGTCAACCCCTCGCGGCCCACGCCAATGATTCGCCCGCCCGCAGGCAGTGTGCCGTGGCGAAACGCCTGGAACAAGGCAGGCATCAATTTGCGCCAGGCCAGATCGCCGGTGCCGCCAAAAAGTACAAGATCAAAACTCATAGATTGCTCGGTCAGATGAAGTGTTCTAGAAAAAAACTTGGACATGCAATGTAACTTAGTTTCATAATTTTTACGATTACTGGTAACTCAATGGATTCCAGACCCGTTGGTTTTGTGATGGCATTCCCAGATAATGGCAGCATGAACCAACTCGATACGCTCAAACAATTCACCACGGTCGTTGCCGACACGGGTGACTTCAAACAGCTCGGTGTCTTCAAGCCGACCGACGCCACCACCAACCCGTCGCTGATTTTGAAGGCGGTGCAAAAGCCCGACTATGCGCCCCTGCTCAAAGACACGGTTGCCAAATTCCGGGGCCGCCCGCTGGACGAAATCATGGACCGGCTGCTGGTGCGTTTTGGCTGCGAGATTCTCGACATCATCCCAGGGCGCGTCTCGACCGAAGTGGATGCGCGTTTGAGTTTCGATGCCAACGCGTCGCTTACCCGGGGCGAGCGCATCGTTGAGCTGTACCAGGCGCAGGGCATTCACATTGACCGCGTCCTGATCAAGGTGGCGGCCACGTGGGAGGGCATTCAAGCCGCTGAAAAACTGGAGCGGCGTGGCATCCACACCAACCTCACCCTGCTGTTCTCGTTCTGCCAGGCGGTAGCGTGCGGGCAGGCCAAGGTGCAATTGATTTCGCCGTTCGTCGGGCGTATTTACGACTGGTATAAAAAGTCTGCGGGTGCCGCGTGGGTTGAAGCCGACAACGCAGGCGCGAACGACCCTGGCGTGAAATCGGTACACCAAATCTACAACCATTACAAACACTTCGGCATCGCCACCGAGGTGATGGGTGCGAGCTTTCGCAATGTGGGCCAAATTACTGCGCTGGCGGGTTGCGATTTGCTGACCATCAGCCCTGATTTGCTGGCAGCGCTGGCTGCTACCGATGCACCTTTGCCCAAAATGCTGGATGCGAAATCGGCGCAAACGCTCGACTTGCCTGCTGTGAATTTTGACGAGTCTCAATTCAGGTTCGCGTTGAATGCGGATGCCATGGCCACCGAGAAATTGGCAGAGGGCATTCGCGCGTTCTGTGCGGATGCGATCAAGCTTGAGAAGTTGATGTTGCCCGCATGAGTGACATCGGCCACGTGATGCGCCTGCGCTGTGACCGCACGCCTGCGTGGGGGCAACTGCAAGCCCACTTTGCGGCCAGCGGCAAAGACTTTGATGCGCGCCTGGCCTTTGGCACTGATGCCAATCGTTTTGCGTCTTTCAGCCAGCAGGCACCGCACGTGTTTGCGGATCTATCCAAGAACCTGATCGATTCGTCCACCGCACAACTGTTGTTTGGCCTGGCGCGTCAATGCGGCGTTGAGGCGCACCGTGACGCAATGTTTACGGGCGAAGCCATCAACACGACCGAGCAGCGCGCCGTGATGCACTGGTTCTTGCGTGCGCCACTTGCCACCCGCGGCATGGCCGCTGAATCGGCGCAAGTTCACGCCACGCTGAACGCGATGCTGGCCTACGCCGAACGCGTTCGCGCAGACCAAGCCATCACCGACATTGTCAACATCGGTATAGGCGGCTCGGATTTAGGGCCGCAAATGGCGGTGCTGGCGTTGGATGGATTCACGGTACCCAGCAAGCGGTTTCATTTCGTGTCCAACGTCGATGGGCACGAATTGGCGGCAGTGTTGAAGCGCGTCAAGCCGCAAAGCACGTTGTTTTTAATCGCCAGCAAAACCTTCACCACGATTGAGACCATGGCCAACGCGCAATCCGCGAAGTCATGGTTCGAAGCGAATGGCGGCACCGACATCGTCCGGCATTTCGCCGCGCTCACCACCAACGTGTCGGCGGCGAATGCGTTTGGCATCAGCACCACCTTTGGGTTTTGGGATTGGGTGGGTGGGCGCTATTCAGTTTGGTCGGCCATCGGCCTGCCGCTGGCGACTGCGATTGGCGCGAAGCGCTTCAGGGAGTTTCTCGCAGGTGCGCATGCCATGGACGAGCACTTCCGCACCGCGCCGCTTGAACAAAATCTGCCTATGCGGTTGGCGTTGATCGACATCTGGTACCGCAACTTTCACGGCTTCACCAGCCGCAGCATTGCGCCGTACCACAGCGCCCTTCGCCGTCTGCCCGCCTATTTGCAGCAGCTTGAAATGGAAAGCAATGGCAAACGCGTAGATGCCGAAGGTGCGGCGCTGCCGTTTGCCACGTCGCCGGTGCTGTGGGGCGAGCCCGGCACCAATGGCCAGCATGCCTATTTTCAGATGCTGCACCAGGGCACGGACGTGGTGCCGGTTGAATTTGTCGCCGTCAAAAAACCAGCCCACGCTCTGCCCGGCCATCATGACTTGCTTCTCGCCAATGTCGTAGCGCAAGCGCAGGCGCTAATGGTGGGTCAAGTGGATTTTGGGGGCCACAGACACTTCCCCGGCAACCGGCCCAGCACGTTTTTGCTGCTGGATGAATTGACGCCAACGTCGTTGGGGGCGCTGATCGCCTTGCAGGAGCACCGCGTGTTTGTGAGTGGATCCATCTGGGGCATCAACAGCTTTGACCAATGGGGCGTGGAGCTGGGCAAGGTGCTGGCCCGGGATGTTGAATCGCGGCTGGCCAATGGCGACACGGCTGGTCTGGACGGCTCCACAGCGGGCCTGCTGCGCCGCCTGCGCGCAAGCCCCTAAAACTGTATTCAACCTTGGGCGTGGCCGAACTCAGCTTGGCGCAGGCGCGCCATCTTCAACGGGCCGCGCAGGGCCTGCTGAACCCGCAGGACCGGGCCGCCACGCGGGCGCATCGCAGCGAGGGCGTGTTTGAGGTCAAGGCGCTGTATCTGGAGCATCCATTTCGAATCGACCAGGCAGTTGAAGGTCGATCTGCATGGGTTGGGCATGGTTTGACGGGCCACAGAATACTATTTATTTAGTAGCAAACTATCTATATAATACGAGAACTAGAGGAATATTTCGCCGGTTTTTTTACCGAAAACTGCCCATTGAAATATTTTTCATATCGCGGGCGATATTAAAAGCACTTTGTCAGCTGCGCCAACAATCGACAAATAGTTCACCCCGCTCACCACCGCCTCGCCTGTTTTGGCGTCCAGCGCTTTATGGGCGTTATCCGCTATGATGCCGCCCTGTTTGGCGGATGTGCGGTTCTCAACAAAACCCAGCCCCTTAAGTTGACTATTTTTTTAATAGCTTACTGTGGATATTCCACGGTGGTCAGGGGCCGATTTAATTAATTCTTC
>JANOMD010000082.1:0-2739 GCA_031420135.1 Rhodoferax sp.
GGCTGATGCCGCGCCGTTCACGACCACCTTGCGCGCCTGCGCGGCTTCGATGAGCGAGCTCAAGCCCCAGTTGCGCAACTTGCTCAACTACCATTGCGGTGTGAAAACACTTCGCACCCGGCAGCTCATGATCGATCTTCAAGACCTGAATCCGTGAAAAAAACAGCCCTGTCCGTCAACGTCAACCTGGTCGCCCAGGTTCGCTACCGGCGCAATTTGCCTTACCCCAACGTCGTGCGCGCGGCAGAAATTTGTCTGAAAGCGGGTGCTGCGGGCATCACCGTGCACCCTCGACCGGACCAGCGGCATATCCGGTCGCACGACGTGGCCGAGCTGTCGCAGCTTCTGAAAGGCTGGCCCGGCGGTGAATTCAATATTGAAGGCAATCCGTTTCAGAACCTGATGGGTTTTGTACGCGATTTCAAACCGGACCAATGCACCTTTGTTCCCGATTCAGAAAGCCAGCCGACCAGCGACCACGGCTGGGACCTGGCCCGCGATGGTGCCCGGCTGAAGCCGCTGATTGCAGCAGCTAAAGCCCGGGGCGTGCGCGTCAGCCTGTTCATGGACCCCGACCCCGAAGCCATGCCCTTGGCCCGCGCACTGGGTGCTGACCGGGTCGAGCTGTACACCGAGCCGTTTGCCGCCGCCTGGGGCACGGTCCACAGCGAGGCGCAGACCCGGCGCTTTGCGCAGGCGGCGCGGGCGGCCACGCTGGCGGGCCTGGGCGTCAATGCCGGCCACGACTTGAACCGTGACAACCTGGCCGCGTTTGTGCGCAGCGTTCCCGGCGTTCTGGAAGTTTCCATCGGCCACGCGCTGATGTCAGATGCGCTTGAGCTGGGCTATGCCGCCACTGTGAAGTCCTACCTGGCCTGCATTGAGCAAGGCAGTGCAGGAGCGTGATTTGATCTACGGCATCGGCACCGATATTTGCGACATCCGGCGCATCCGGGACAGCCTGTCTCGCCACGGCGACCGGTTTGCAGAAAAGATCTTGAGTGACGCCGAACTGGCCACCTGGCGCGCGCGCAGCCTGCGTTGGCCCGAGCGCGGCGTGCGTTACCTGGCCACGCGTTTCAGCGCCAAGGAAGCCTTCAGCAAAGCCATTGGCCTTGGCATGACGATGCCGATGACGTGGCGTTCCTGCGAAATCAGCAAGGCGCTGCCGGGTCAGGGGCAGGCTGACAAGCCAATCGTCGTCTTGCATGGCAAACTCAAGGAATGGTTTGAAACCCGTCAATTGACGGCGCACATCACGCTGACCGACGAGACCGATTACGCAGCGAGTTTTTGCGTTGTGGAGATGCGCGATCAGCGACCTGAACAGTGACCAAAAGTTAACTCACAGGTTAATTTTTATTGCATTTATACGCGAAAAATCGCAAAATACCCATAAAATATGCCTCTAGCTCTAGTATTATATAGATAGTTTGCTATGTATATAATAGTAACCATTGCTAACGCAGCGCTGGCAAATCGGATGCGCCACCTGCCTACTTTTTAGAAAGTCCACATGACACAACCCGCCCCTCTGATCATCGACGTTGCCGGGCTCACCCTGGGCCCAACCGACCGCAAGCGCCTCAGGCACCCGCTGGTCGGCGGCCTGATCCTGTTTGCCCGCAATTGGCAAGACCGTGCGCAATTGAGCGCGCTGTGCAGCGACATCAAAAGCCTGCGCAGCGATTTGCTGATCTGCGTTGACCATGAAGGCGGCCGCGTTCAGCGCTTCAAAACCGATGGTTTCACCCATCTGCCGCCGATGCGCACCTTGGGCCAAATGTGGATGCACGATGGCAAAGGCGGCGAGGCGAATGAGGGTCTGGGCGCCATGCGCGCCACCAACGCCGCCACCGCCTGCGGTTTTGTGCTGGGTGCCGAGCTGCGTGCCTGCGGCGTTGATCTGAGCTTCACGCCGGTGCTTGATTTGGATTTTGGCGCGAGCAGCGTGATTGGCGACCGTTCCTTCGGGCGCGATCCACGCGTCGTCAGCCTGCTGGCCAAGAGCCTGATGCACGGCCTGCAAATGAGCGGCATGGCCAACTGCGGCAAGCACTTTCCCGGCCACGGCTTCGTGCGCGCCGATTCGCACCACGAGATCCCGGTCGACAAACGCAGCCTGAAAAACATCTTGAGTGACGATGCCGCGCCTTATGGCTGGCTCAGCACGGCCATGAGCAGCGTCATGCCCGCGCATGTGATTTACCCCAAGGTCGATGCCCGCCCAGCCGGTTTTTCATCCAGATGGTTGAACGACATCCTGCGTGGCCAGCTAGACTTTGGCGGCGCGATTTTCAGCGACGATTTGTCGATGGCCGGTGCCCGCTTGATCGACGGCCAACAGGTCTCCTACACCCAAGCCGCCGTCGCCGCGCTCAACGCCGGCTGCGACATGGTGCTGCTGTGCAACCAGTCGGACGACGGTGGCGAGGCACTTGACGGCCTGATCGATGGCTTGAGCGAAGCCGTTCTCAAAGGCTGGTGGACGCCGGTGGAGGCCAGCGAAGAGCGGCGCCTGGCGCTGCTGCCCAAACAGCCCGCATTCGATTGGGACGCGTTGATGGTGCAGCACGATTACATGCACGCGCTGGCGTTGATTCCTTGAGGTTGATGGTTGCTTCTTTATAAATAGCAAACTATTTATATTATTCGAGAGCTAGCGGTCTATTTTACTTAAGAATTGATCGGCGGACTCAAAATGAACTGCGGTGGCGCACTAGCCAGCGGCTCTCAACG
>JANOMD010000083.1:0-17398 GCA_031420135.1 Rhodoferax sp.
GGTTCCTGGGCATTGGCGTCGGCAAACAGGCCTTTGCGGGCTGACTTGGCGAGTGCTTGTTGAGCCGCGTAGGGTCCGACGTCGCGCCGGTAGCGGTACGACCAGGCATGGCCTTCGCGCACCAGCCAGGCACCTACATCGCCTGTGCCAGACCTGTCCAGCCTGACGCGCGCCAGCAAACGGCCAAAACTGTCGCGCTGCCGGGCGTACACGGTGACCGATTGACGGTTCAATTTGGCCAGCAGCGCCTTGCGCGAGGCTTCACCGTAGATCTGGCAGATTTCGGGCGCGTCCACGCCGTCGAGGCGGACTTTAACCGGCTTTGCGCCGCTGGCCGGGCGCACCCACAGCGTGTCACCGTCAACCACGGAGGTGACCGTGCCGCGCCACTCCATATGGGGCGGCGCCTTGGCGGCAGCGCCACCCGGACTGCCGAAAAACGCGACCAGCGCAATTGAAATCAGTAATCTTGTCATGAGGGGGCTTTCGAGCAGGCAGGTTCCTGGGCCGACGCGCAATGGCGTTAGGACTTTCCCAATTGAATAGCCTGTATGGTAGGGTAGCGCCTTGCCCGTTTTTTGCCTAGCGGCCACCTGTTAACCGAATGAACGCAGATTCACTGAAGCGCTGGTTTCCTTTTTTGGCCTGGACCCGGCCCGACCCGCGCTTTTTGAAGGGGGACATTTATGCGGGCGTCACGGTCGGCCTGATGGTGCTGCCGCAGGGTGTGGCCTATGCGGCATTGGCTGGCATGCCTTTGGTGACGGGCATATACGCGTCGTTGTTGCCCGCACTGGTGGCCGTGCTGTGGGGTGCCTCCAGCCGCCTGTCGGTGGGCGCTACCGCCTTGACCTGTCTGCTGGTCAGTTCGTCCCTGACCGGCTTGGCCGCGCCAGGCAGCAGCGAATGGGTGGCGTTGGCTGTGTGGCTGGCGCTGCTTTCTGGCGGTTTGCAGCTGACACTGGGGCTGGGGCGGTTCGGCTGGCTGCTCAATCTGGTGAGCTCGCCGGTTCTGACCGGCTTCACCCAAGCCGCAGCCATCCTGATTTTGCTGTCGCAACTGCCGACGCTGCTCGGACTTGACGGCTCACTGCTGTCGTTGTTTGCCGTCGGCACAACCACCCAGGTCAACCTTCCCGCAGCGGCCTTTGGCTTGGGCAGTCTGGCGCTGATGCTGACCGCAAAGCGTCTGGGGCCGAATTTTCCAGTGGTCATCGCCGTGGTTGCGGGCAGTGCCCTTGTGAGTGCCTGGTTGCATTTTTCTGAAGGCGGTGGCCCCGTGGTGGGTGCGCTGCCGGCCGGTCTGCCATCCTTCTATTGGCCACCGACACTGCCGTGGCAGACCTTGGGCAGCCTGGTGATGCCCGCGATGGTGATCACCCTGATCAGCTTTCTGGAGACCGCCTCCAGCGCCAAAGTGGAAAACCAACTTGACAACAAGCGCTGGAACGACAACCAGGATTTGATTGGCCAGGGACTGGCAAAAGTTGCATCGGCCTTCTGCGGCGCATTTCCGACCAGTTCGTCGTTCTCGCGCTCAGCCATCCTGATCCACGCAGGTGCACGCTCCGGCTGGGCCACTGTCATCTCAGTGCTGCTGGTTTTGATGGCGCTGCTGTGGTTGATGCCGGCGCTGTTTCACGTGCCGCAATCGGTGCTGGCTGCGGTGGTGATTGCCGCCGTTTTGGGTTTGCTCAAACCGGCAGAATTCATGCGCTTGTGGCGCATATCAAAGGTGGAAGCCATCACCGGTGGTGTGACGTTTTTGCTGACGCTGGTGACGGCACCACGCCTCTACTGGGGCGTTCTGGCAGGGCTGCTGATGAGTTTGAGCCATTTTCTGCATCACCGCCTGCATCCGCGCATTATTGAGGTGGGATTGCACCCGGATGGCAGCCTGCGTGACCGCCACCTGTGGCACTTACCGCTGATTGGGCCGCAGGTTTATGCGTTGCGAATGGACGCCGAACTCGATTTCGCCTCTGCCAGTGACTTGACGAACGCCATTGAACGGCATTTGAGCGCCCACCCTGAAACCCAGCACGTGTGCCTGTTTGCGCAGCCCATCAACCGGATTGACGTCACTGGCGTCGAAGCGTTTACACAAATCCGCACTTCGCTGGCGGATCGCGGCATCACTTTTCACATCAGTGGCATCAAACTGCCGGTTGAGAATATTTTGAATCGCGCCAAGGCCTTGCCCAAAGGCCCGTTGCTGCGGCTGTACCGTACAGATGCGGACGCCTTGGCGGCGTTGCCCGAACTGTCAAGTCACTCAGCCCCAGTCCGGGACGCCATGGTGAAGTCAGACAACTAGTTGGCGCCACGGTCCGTTCGCACAACCCGATCGAACCCGGAAAATGCGGGGGCTTTACAGCCGATTTGGCAATTTTCAAACGCAATCGCACTGGTAGACTGCTCCGAATCCCTGACGTTTCAACTGTGAAAATCGATCTGCCCACCCTGTCTCCCGAGCCGCCTCATGGCGCGGCAGTTGAGGCGGTGCGTCGCGCCAAGGTGGTCGCTGTGACCAGCGGCAAAGGTGGCGTGGGCAAGACCTTTTTCAGCGCGAACCTGGCCTGTGCCCTGGCCAAGCGCGGCAAAAGAGTGCTGGTACTGGATGCCGACCTGGGTTTGGCCAACCTGGACGTGGTGCTGAACTTGCATCCCAAGGTCACGCTGAATGAAGTCCTGGCGGGCAAAGCGACCGTTCAGGCGGCAGTGCAACAGGTGCCTGGTGGTTTTTCGGTCCTGTTGGCGGGGTCTGGCAAGGCCGAGTATTCGCAGTTGACGCCCTCCGTGCAGGACGGGTTTCTGCGCATCATCGCCGAACTTTCACCGCAGTTTGACGTGCTCTTGCTGGACACGGGCGCCGGCCTATCAGACATGGTGCTGTTTGCTGTTTCACTCGCCAGCGAAGTGTTGGTGGTGGCGACGCCCGAGCCCACGTCACTGACCGATGCCTACGCAACCATCAAGGTGCTGGTGGGCGAACAGCAGCGCGACCGGGTTCAGTTGGTGGTGAACCAGGCCGTACGCCTGGGCGATGGCCGCGCAATTACCACCCAGCTACAGCAGGTATTGGACCGGTTTGTCGCGTCCGAGCCGGGGCAGGTCATGCGCCTGATGCATTTAGGCGATATTCCGTCCGACCCGCTGGTTCGTCAGGCCGTGATGCGCCGCCAGCTGATCCTGCAATCCATGCCGGGTTGCCCTGCCAGTCTGGCGATCCTGCAAATTGCCACCAAACTGGATGAAACGGTGTTGGCGGCTTGAACCCGCCGCTATGCGGTGATGATCCAGCCTTCCAGCGGATCCAGCCCAGGCGGCAATCCATAGTTTGGCAAGCCCTCTTGATGCCGGGCTTGCGCCCACGCCGCCTGCAGCAGGCATAACACCGCGTCGAGCGAATCGCCACTGGCGTCGTCAATCAAGGCGTCGCGTTGGGCATGGGTCAATTTCAGGCGAAATTGCAGGCGGGTCTGCCCGTGTTCCAGCGCCGTGATCAGGTCTTTGCGGGCAATCAGGCGCTCGCCAGTCTGTTTGGCTTTGTCGTCGCTCTTGTAACTGGTACTGCCAAGCACTTCGCGCGCCAGCAAGCCGGGGTAAGCTTCCAGCGCCACGCGTTTGGGCTGGCCATGCGAATCCACATCGTCTGTACTGCCGGCATGCAGGCCAGGCAGGTTGACCCCCGCGCGCACCAGCGCGGGCACCCCGGCGTGCAACATGTAGGCGACCGGCGGGTTGACCCATTTCATTGACGGGCTGGAGCCAGCCGGCTTGTCGCAAGCGCGATGCGCAAATTTTTGCCCAACCGGGCGCGCATCGCAAAACGCCGCAAAGGTGGTGCGAATCTCGGCCCGACTCAAACTGGCGTAATGGTTGATGCACCCCAGCCAGTCCAGCGGCCAGCCCAAGTGCGTGACCAGTTCGCGCGGCAGGCCAAAAGGCAGGTCAAACCCGCCGATCCAGCCCGAGGGTTGCGCCAGCCAATCCTCAAACGCTTCTAGGGACTTGAGGCGCTCCAGTCTGGCCAATTGGACGCGGCCTTTGCTGGCTGCACCCAAGGCCATCACAATCGGCTTGTTGCGGGTTGGGCGGCTGCTGAAATCACAGCCGAGCAAGAGCGGTACGGTCATCGACGATTTGCCCAACGCCCGACCGTCCCTTGTCGGGTTGTGCCCCCTCGCAAGCCAGCGAAGACACGAAATGCAAAGCGAGGGGACAAGCTAGGCGCGACCGATGATTGACGCCGTGGCCATCAATTCTTCGAGCAGCGCGAGCGACACCTTGCCCGAAACGGCATAGGGATCCAGCTCAGGCTTTTCGGCGTATTTGAGCAAAATCGAATGGTTGAGTTTGGACATGTTGACCTGGCCCATGGTCCAGCCGCCAAATCGGCGTTCTGAGATTTCTTCATAGTGCAGCAGCACCACGTCTTTATGGCGCGAGTCTCGCTGGATGTGGCCATAAAGGTCGCTGACCGCCATGCGCCCGCCTTCGATTGCCTGCAAGAAAATCGCACCGCTATAGCAAAGGATGCCGGTGATGCCGGACGTTGGATTGCTTTGGCGTGAGCGCAGCAAAATCGCCTCAATGGCGTCAGGACCCGGGTCCACCGCACGGCTGGCATAGAGCAAACGCACTAGCATGTCGCCGCCCGACCAGCCGCCCCCAGGAAGGCGAACGCTCCCTCGGGGGGCAGTGCAACAGCGCAGACGCAAACGCAAACGTGAGAGTAGTTCATTGATTAGCCTTTATTCGGAATCAGTGACAGAAATTCCCGGCGCAGATTGGAATCTTTCAGGAACACGCCGCGCATGACTGAATTGATCATTTTGCTGTCCATGTCTTTCACACCGCGCCAGGCCATGCAGTAGTGGCTGGCTTCCATGACGATGGCCAGGCCGTCGGGCTGGGTCTTTTCCATGATCAGGTCGGCCAGCTGCACTACCGCTTCTTCCTGAATTTGCGGGCGGCCCATGGCCCACTCGGCCAGACGCGCGTACTTGGACAGGCCAATCACGTTGGTGTGTTCATTGGGCAACACGCCGATCCAGATTTTGCCAATCACCGGACAAAAATGGTGCGAACAGGCGCTTCTCACAGTGATGGGGCCAACGATCATCAGCTCGTTCAGGTGCTCAGCGTTGGGAAACTCAGTGATGCTGGGCGCGCGCACGTAGCGGCCATTGAACACCTCGTTGACGAACATCTTGGCCACCCTGCGCGCCGTGTTGCGGGTGTTGTGGTCGTGCGCGGTGTCAATCACCAGACTGTCAAGCACGCCCTGCATCTTGACCTCGACTTCATCGAGCAGATGTTCAAGGTCTCCCGCGTGGACAAATTCTGCAATATTGTCATTGGCGTTGAAGCGCTTGCGGGCGGCCTGCAAGCGTTCACGGATTTTGACGGACATGGGAACCCCGGAATCGAGGTCAACCGGGGTCATGGGTGGGTCGGTTTTCATGAGCATGGAGTAATCTTAACAGGCCTGAATTCTTAGGGTTATTGACGTCTGATACCTGCCAAATCTTCTAAACGTGCTTCATTTTTAATAGCGTCTTCCATTCAGGAACAGCATCAGGCGCATCAGGCCGAAGGCAAACCAGTCCAGCAATCTTTGCCGTCTGGGGCGATTGGCGTACTTTGTAGCGTCCATTGCTTGGCCGCTCAGTTGCATGGCAGCGTCCAGGCGCTGCCGCAAATCTTGCGCAAATGCGGCATCTACTACAACCACATTGGCTTCTCTGGCAAGCAGCAAACTCAATGGGTCCAGGTTGCTCGAACCCACTGTGACCCACAGGCTGTCGATCACCGCCACCTTGGCATGTAAAAAACTAGCTGCATATTCGTGAATTTCGACCCCAGCGTCCAGCAGCGCGCCAAATACGGGCCGTGCCGCATGGAACTGCATGAAGTATTCATAGCGGCCCTGCAACAGCAACCGCACCCGAACACCGCGCCTGGCAGCGCGAATCAGCGCGTGGCGCAAGCGCACGCCCGGTACGAAATAAGCGTTGGCAATGATGATTTCTGACCGCGCCTCACCGATCGCTTTGCGGTAAGACGCCTCGATACGGGTGCGCATGCGAAAGTTGTCGCGCAGTACAAGGGCCGCCCTGGCAGTGGGCAAAGCGGCGGGGCTGCCCGGTTCACTAACCGCTGGCGCGCCACCGCTGCCAGGATGGCTCGCCCGTACAGCGGCTTGCAACGCCGCCCATGCCGACGGAAAATCCAGCTCGCGGGTGTTCCTTGCGGCCTTCAGGCGCCACCAGAACTGCGTCATGGTTTCAGTGACATCGCGCACCAGGGGGCCATATATTTCAATTGAAAAATCGAAACGAGGCGAACCCAGGGCACCATGGTTTGGGTCAAAAAAATCATCCAGCACATTGATGCCACCGCAGAATGCGACGCGTCCGTCAACGGCGCACAACTTGCGGTGCAGACGTCGCCAACGGCTGGGAACCAGCCAGCCGATTCCGCCCAATCTGGAAAATATGCGCCATTGAACGCCCGCCGTGTCGAACCTGGCAGTCAGTTCGGTGGGCAACTCAGGGGTTCCAGCACCATCCACTACCAGAAATACACTGACCCCGCGCGATGCCGCCCGCACCAACGCATCAGCAACAGTAACCCCTGACGCATCGAGATTGAAGATGTAGGTTTCCAGGCGAATCTCATGCCTCGCCGTGTCCATGGAGCGCACCAGGGCTGGAAAAAATTCCTGTCCACCCTGTAGCAGCCGAACCGTGTGGCCGTCCAGAAGCTGGGTGGATGACTTGGGAGCAACCATCGTCAGATCGTCTGCAAACCGGGTTGATTCAACCGGTCAGCGCAAATTCGCCAATCAGCGGAAGGTGGTCGGACATGCGTCCCCAGATGCGCCCGCTTGGCACATGCACGCCAGTGGGACGCAGCCCGCGCGCGTAGATATAGTCAAGTTGAACCAGCGGAAGGCGGGATGGAAAGGTGGGGTAGCGTGCCTCCTGAAATGCCACCAGCTTCATGGGCGCCAATGCACGTCGAATCACCGATCCCCAGTCGTTGAAGTCGCCAGCAACGATCAGTGGCGCCGAAGCCGGGACCTCGCGCTCGATAAAGCGCAGCACCTGCGCAACCTGCCGCTGGCGGCTGGCATGAATCAGGCCCAGGTGCAACACCAGAACGTGAATGCTGACACCATGAAATGTCACCTCGGAATGCAGCAGACCGCGCTGCTCGAACCGGTGGTCCGACATGTCTTCATGCTGATGGGCAACCACCGGCCAGCGCGACAGCATGGCATTCCCATGCTCCCCGTGGCGGGTGACTGCGTTGGTACGGTAAATCGCTTCATAGCCTTCTGGTGCCAGAAAATCTGCCTGCGCCATTTCGGGCCATTGGTTGAAATGCAGGGCTTGACGCCGATGAACTTTGCGAACTTCCTGGAGGCACACAATGTCCACATCCAGTTGCTCGACTGCATGCCCCAAATTGTGTATCTCGAGCCGTTTGCGCGGCCCGATCCCCTGCACACCTTTGTGAATGTTGTAGGTGGCCACGCGCAAAACGTTGGAAGGTGCGGTCATGCAGGGTCGGTGCCAGTCAATAGTGAAGAAATCTGGGAAGCAGCAATATGGCTTCAGCGTTGGAAGCAGAATAGCACTGCTGGGCGGCTTGGGCCCAAGGCAACCATTTAAATGCAGTGTGCTCGGCCGGATTGAGTGTTATTGCAGTGGCAGAAGGAACCTGCAGTCCAAAGAGGTGCTCGGTATTTCGGGTGACTCCCGCTGCATAACGGTGCAGCCAGCGCGGATAGATGTCATAAACATTTTCAAGCCGCCAATCGACCAGGAACTTGGCAAGCACGCAGCCGGGGCCGCAAAGAATGCCCGTTTCCTCATGTACCTCGCGCACCGCCGTTTCGCGAAAATCCTCTGCCAGACTGTCTTTGCTGCCAGTGACGGACTGCCAAAAATCTTCGCCATTCAATTCCGCATCGGCCCGTTTGATCAACAGCACGTCCAGATCGGGCGTGTGAATGACAACTAGAACGGATTGTGGAATTTTGACGGCGCGGAGCATGAAATAAAAAAAGGCGCCAAAGCAGCGCCTTTTTATTTTGCCCCAAGACTGGATTGGCCAGAGAGCCCCCTTCAATGCCAAGGGCAAGCCGGTCAGGCGGCCTTGGCCAAATCAGCTCCGCGCAACTTGATGTGCAGCTCGCGCAATTGCTTCTCGTCCACCGGGCTGGGGGCCTGCGTGAGCAGACATTGTGCGCGCTGGGTTTTGGGGAAGGCGATCACATCGCGGATGGATTCTGCACCCGTCATCATTGTCACAATGCGGTCAAGTCCGAACGCCAATCCGCCGTGCGGAGGTGCACCATACTGCAGCGCGTCCAGCAGGAATCCAAATTTTTCCTGCGCCTCTTCAGGAGAAATCTTGAGCGCATCAAACACCTTTTGCTGCACGTCGGCACGGTGAATCCGCACTGACCCGCCGCCCATCTCCCAGCCATTCAAAACCATGTCATAGCCTTTGGAAATGCATTTCTCGGGGGCTGTGACCATCCAGTCTTCATGGCCGTCCTTGGGCGCCGTGAAGGGATGGTGGGTGGCGGTGTAACGCTGGGCACCTTCGTCGTACTCGAACATCGGGAAGTCGACCACCCACATCGGGCGCCAGCCCTTTTCAAACAAGCCGTTCTTCTTGCCAAATTCACTGAGGCCGATTTTGACGCGCAGGGCACCCATCGCATCATTGACAATTTTCGCTTTGTCGGCACCGAAGAAAATCAGGTCACCGTCCTGCGCACCGGTTCTCTGCAACACGGCATTCAGGGCCAGATCGTGAATGTTCTTGACAATCGGGCTTTGCATGCCGTCGCGACCAGCCGCCAGTTCATTGACCTTGATATAAGCCAGGCCCTTGGCTCCGTAAATTTTGACGAACTCGGCGTAGGCATCAATATCGCCGCGGCTCAGCCCGCCAGCTTCCTTGGCGCCCCCAGGAACGCGCAGCGCCACGACGCGACCGCCCTTCATGTTGGCGGCCCCCGCGAACACCTTGAAATCGACGTCTTTCATCACGTCAGTCACTTCCGTGAATTCAAGCTTTACCCGCAGATCTGGCTTGTCGGAGCCGTACAGGTGCATGGCCTGCTGGTAAGTCATGACGGGAAACTCACCCAAATCTACCTGAATCGCGTTCTTGAAGACCGTGGTGATCATGCCCTGGAACATGGTGCGAATCTCTTCTTCCTCCAGGAATGACGTCTCGATATCGATCTGCGTGAACTCGGGCTGCCGGTCTGCACGCAAATCCTCATCACGGAAGCATTTGGTAATCTGGTAATAGCGGTCAAAGCCCGCGACCATCAGCAACTGCTTGAAAAGCTGCGGGCTTTGCGGAAGCGCAAAAAACATGCCGTCATGCACACGGCTGGGCACCAGATAATCGCGCGCGCCTTCGGGTGTTGATTTGGTCAGCATCGGCGTTTCAATGTCGACAAAACCGTTGGCATCCAGAAACTTGCGCACTTCCATCGACACGCGGTAACGCAGCATCAGGTTGTTCTGCATGTAAGGGCGACGCAAGTCCAGAACGCGATGAGTGAGGCGGGTTGTTTCGGACAAGTTCTCATCGTCCAACTGAAACGGAGGCGTGACCGATGGATTGAGCACGACAAGCTCGTGGCACAGTACTTCAATCTTGCCGCTCTTGAGGGAATCGTTGGCGGTGCCGTCAGGTCGCGCGCGCACCAGGCCCTTGACCTGAACACAAAACTCGTTGCGCAATCCCTCGGCTGTCTTGAACATGTCGGCACGGTCCGGGTCGCAGACCACCTGCACATAGCCTTCCCGGTCGCGCAAGTCCACAAAAATGACGCCGCCATGGTCACGCCGGCGGTTGACCCAGCCGCACAGGGATACTTGCTGGCCCATCAAGGCTTCAGTCACAAGACCGCAATAGTGGGAACGCATGGCCATAAGTTACTCTTTTGCAAACGGATTTGGTTATTTGGTCAACGACTGGTAAGGTGAATCCGGCACCACCACCCCCATGGAGATAATGTATTTCAACGCCTCATCCACGCTCATTTTGAGCTCGATGCATTCACTGGTTTTTGCCATCACGAAATATCCACCGGTCGGGTTCGGCGTGGTCGGGACGTACAGGCTCAGGTAGTCACCACGAAGGTGGTTGGCCGCATCGCCTCCCGGCGCGCCAGTCACAAACGCAATGGTCCACAAACCTTCACGCGGCCATTGCACCAGAACCGCTTTGCGAAAGGCATTCCCGGACTCAGAAAAAAGCGTGTCAGAGACCTGTTTGACACCCGAATAGATCGAGCGCACTACCGGAATGCGGTTCAGCAGCGCGTGCCACCAGTTGACCAGTTTGTTGCCAAAAAAATTACTCGCAGTTGCGCCCAGGATCAGCAAAATTGCAAGTGCGAGCAACACGCCGAAACCGGGAATATGGATACCCAGCAGCCTGTCCGGGTGCCAGTTGCCGGGCAAAATCAGCAGGGTTTTGTCAAGCGTGCTGATGATCCATTCAAGCACCCAAACCGTGATCGCAATCGGCACAATCACCAACAAACCCGCCAACAGCCATTTACGCAGGGACTGCATGGGAATCTGGCCTAGCTTGTGCTGGCGGGCGTTGACCCGACGACGGACGAAGTATTGTTATCCCGCTTGCTGGGTGCCTTGGTTTCAGGGGCTGGGGTCGATTTGGTTTCAGGTTTTGAATCGGCTTTGGCAGCGGATTTGCTGTCGGTGGCGCCGGAGTCCGCCTTGGTGTCAACTTTTGCGTCCACTTTCGGGTTGTCGCCTGACTCGGACTTGTCACCCACAACCGGCGTGGTCGCTGCGGCACCGCCCTTGAAATCGGTTACATACCAGCCCGACCCCTTGAGCTGAAAGCCAGCTGCGGTCAACTGCTTTTTGAAGGCTGGCGCGGCGCAAGCCGGGCAGTCCGTCAACAGCGGGTCCGACATCTTTTGCAGAACGTCTTTGGCGAGACCGCAAGCTTCACATTTGTAGGCGTAAATTGGCATGGCACTGGGGATCGATTGAATTGAAACTTTGCAAGACGCAAAGCCCTCAATTATAAGGCGCGAGCAGATAGGACGGCGCTAGAAGACCTTGATTCGCACTACCATTTGCATGACCACCAGCCCCAGCGCAAATCCAATCAACGCATACATCAGGGCTTGCAGCAGTTTATTGGTCCGTTTTTGCTCTGCCAGCAATTCCTCGAGCTGGCGCTGCTGGCTGCCGGGGCGCTGTTTGAGAAAGTCATGCAACAGGCGCGGCAGTTCGGGCAGCAGCGTGGCATAGCGCGGCGCCTGGTCTTTGAGCTGATTGACCAGCTTCTGCGGCCCCACCTGCTCCAGCATCCACTTTTCCAGAAATGGTTTGGCGCTGTTCCAGAGGTCCAGTTCGGGGTCAAGCTGACGCCCCAGGCCCTCGATGTTGAGCAAGGTCTTTTGCAACAAGACCAATTGGGGCTGAATCTCCACTTGAAACCGCCGTGACGTCTGAAACAGCCGCATCAGCACAAGTCCGAGCGAAATTTCCTTGAGCGGGCGGTCAAAAAACGGCTCGCAAACCGAGCGGATGGCACTTTCAAGCTCGTCAACCCGAGTGCCCGATGGCACCCAGCCGGATTCGATGTGCAACTCGGCCACGCGTTTGTAGTCGCGCCGGAAGAAGGCCGTGAAATTTTGCGCCAGATACTCTTTGTCAACCTCGGTCAAGGTGCCAACAATTCCAAAATCCAGCGATATGTAGCGCCCAAAGGTGGCCGGCGCAACACTCACCTGAATATTGCCGGGGTGCATGTCGGCGTGAAAAAAACCGTCGCGAAACACTTGCGTGAAAAATAGCGTGACACCGTCTCGCGCCAGTTTGGGAATGTCAACGCCCGCTTCGCGCAATTTCTCGACCTGACTGATCGGGACGCCGTGCATGCGCTCCATCACAATCACATCGGTGGTGCAAAAGTCCCAGTACATTTCCGGAATCAGCACCAGATCCAGTCCGGCCATGTTGCGTCGCAATTGGGCGGCGCTGGAGGCTTCACGCACCAGATCGAGCTCATCGTGCAGGTATTTGTCAAATTCGGCGACAACTTCCCTGGGTTTGAGGCGCTTGCCATCGGCCGACAGGCCATCGACCCAGCCCGCCATCATGCGCATCAGACTCAGGTCTTTTTCAATCGCCTTGAGCATTCCCGGGCGCAGCACCTTCACGGCAACTTCACGCTCCACGCCCTGGCGGTCAAGCAGCTTGGCAAAGTGAACTTGCGCAATCGAGGCGCTTGCAACCGGTTCCCGCTCAAACGATATAAAAATCTGGTCAACCGGTTTGCCAAACGCGCGCTCGACGATGGCCACAGCAACATCAGAACCAAACGGCGGCACGCGGTCCTGCAAGCGGGCCAACTCGTCGGCGACATCCAGCGGCATCAGGTCGCGCCGGGTTGAGAGCACCTGGCCGAATTTGACGAAGATCGGCCCCAGCCGCTCCAGCGCCTCACGCAGACGTTGGCCGCGCGGTGCGTCCAGACGTCGGCCAAATGTAACGATTCGGGCGACGACGGCCAGCCACGGTTTTTGAAAACTGGTCAGGACCAATTCGTCAAGCCCGTACCGCAACACGATCCAGACAATGAAAGCGCCCCGGTAGAGTCGCGTCATGAAGACGGGTTTCTGCCGGCCGCATCCGCCGCGCCAGTGCTGCGGGGCTGGGCAAACCGGCGCACCGCGTCGCGCATCCGGTCAGCAATCTGGCCCAAAGTCCGTGCAGGCACGTCGCCAATGACCCGCGCCAGGTCGTCTTCAATGTCCCAGCGGACGTGATCGGCCAGCCAATTCACCTCGGCCGCGAGTTGCACGTCACCTTCTATTCGCACAGCGGGCTTTTCACCGCGCAGCAGCGCCGTGGCGATGTCAAGGGGCGAATCCTGCGTCAATGCCAAGGTCAGATCGGGCGCAGCGTCGGCTGGCGCCACGTCCAGCAGGCCAGCGGGTGTGGCGATCAGCTTCATCGTCAACAAGCGCCAGTTGATCATCACCACGCGGCCTTTCTGGCGTGCCAGCCGAACCATCGCTTCTTTCTCCTGCATCAAGACGTGGTTGAGAACCAGCACGATGCGACGGCGGATTTCTTCGACAGCCCAATCGGGCGGTGTGAGCCCTGGCCCCGATCTGCCTGCACCCAAAAAGCTGTCCAGCAATGAAAAAGGGGACTGAGTTGCCATAGTCCCCGATTCTAGAGTGCCTGACCTGCCGCCCGCTGTAAAGAGCGGGCTACTTCAGGCTATTGCTGAGGCTATTGCAGCGCCTGAACGCCCGCCACGAGCCAGCCGCTGCTGCCACTCTTGGGTTTGGTCATGTTCCAGACTTCGCGGAACGGGCTTGGACCGGCCGACGGCTCCTCGCGGATCATGCCCGAGAACTCGACACTGGCCATGTAGTCGTTGCCCAGATCTTCAATGCCCAGCAGCTTGGCGTCGATCATGACCACGTCGGTCTGGTTGACCGGGCCACCGGTATGAACCTCACGTTCATTGAGCTGGGACTGGATTTCCTTGAGCATGGTGTCGGTCATCATCACCCGAAGTGCGCTGATGTCTGACTTGTCCCAGGCCGCCTGCAGCGTCACAAAGTTTGCCTTGGCAGCCGTCAGGAAGCCTTCCGAATCGAAATCGGCAGGCACGCCCCAATTCTGCGAACCGGACAAGCCCGCGCCAATCATGGAGCCCGACGAGTGAAGGTTGCCGTCCAGCGAACCTACATTGCTGCGCTCCCAGGGCCGAGCCGACGAATCGTTGCCGACGTTCTCCGGGTTATAGGGTTTGGGCGAGGCAACCGGGGCGGCGCCAGCACCTGCACCTTGAAACGCAAACGGCGAGTTTGATGCCGCGTTTCCATTGCTGCTGTTTGCGTTCGCCGCAGCGCGTTTGCGCATGAACCAGCCCACCGCCATCATGATCGCCAAAGCCAACAGGCCAAACATCAGGATGTTGCCAAAGGCCTCACCCAGCCCCAGGCTGCTGGCCAGCCAGGCCAAGCCCAAACCCGCGGCCAAGCCGCCCAGCATCGCGCCCCAAGGCTTCTTGGGGGCCGCAGCGGCACCAGCTCCAGGTGCAGCCTGAGTAGCGTTACTCGGCGTTGCAGGTGCCGCATCACGTTTGGTCACATTGCTGGACTGCTGGCCTACAGACTTGCCGCCGCCCATGCGTTTGGCCGCCTCGGCGCTGAATCCTGACAGCGCCAGCGTGGCCGCCAGAATCAAGCTGGCCAGACTAAAACCCTTGTTCAAGCTCAAAAATTTCATAATGCCTCCAAAATAAGTACCCAAGACCGCTAACACTTACCTCTAACACTTACCTCTAACACTTACTTCTAACACTTACCTCTAACACTTGATACCGACGTGCAACGCGACCAGCCCACCCGTGAGGTTATGAAAATCAACGTGGCCAAAGCCACTTTGCTTCATCATCGCCTTCAGCTCTGCCTGGTTAGGGTGCATACGAATTGATTCTGCCAGATAACGGTAGCTTGCATCGTCACCCGCCACCCATTTCCCCAACAATGGTAATACTTTAAAAGAGTACCAGTCATAGGGTTTTTCCAGCGGTTTGGCGACTTTCGAAAATTCGAGTACCAGCAATTTACCGCCGGGCTTGAGGACGCGGTTCATCTCGCAGAGCGCTGCATCTTTATTGGTCATGTTGCGCAAACCGAAAGCGACACTGACGACATCAAAGTGGCTGTCCGCAAACGGCAGCTTTTCAGCATCGCACACTAGCGTGGGCAACCAGACGCCCGCATCCAGCAGGCGGTCGCGCCCGGTGCTGAGCATGGTTTCGTTGATGTCGGTGTGAACGACGCAGCCTGACTTGCCAACTTTTTTGGAGAACGCCAGTGCCAGGTCGCCCGTGCCGCCAGCGATGTCAAGCACTTGAAAACCATCACGCACATTGGCCACCATCACTGTGTAGGCCTTCCAGGCGCGGTGCATTCCCATCGACATCAGGTCGTTCATCAGGTCGTATTTGGGTGCGACGGAGTCGAATACGCCCCTTACGCGACTGGCCTTGGCGGCTGGCTCGACCGACTCAAAACCAAAATGGGTGGATTTCATATGCGCAGACTCTAGCGGTTAAATGCGACCGAGCGGACGACAATCAATGGCTGGCGCAGGCATGACCGGCTTTATCGACCATCGGAGCGTCGCGGTTGGCACCGGCAGCCAGCAGGCGGGCCGTGTAATCGGCCCATAATTTGTCCTGTTGGGAGCCCAGAAAATACAGGTACTCCCAGGAGAAAATGCCGGTGCTGTGCCCATCCGAGAAGGACGGCTGTACGGCGTAATTGCCAACCGGCTCCAGCGCCAACAGGCTGACCTCGCGCTTGCCGGTTTGCAGCACTTCCTGTCCGGGCCCGTGCCCCTGCACCTCAGCCGAGGGCGAATAGACCCGCATCAGCTCAAACGGAAGGCGAAACCGAGCGCCGTCAGAAAAACTGACTTCGAGCACCCTGGACTGGCTGTGAACCGTTAAATCCTGCGGTGTGGGCGTACCCGACTGCAAACCTGCCATGTTGATCCACCTGAAAATGAGTTAATAGAGCTGCACAGCGCCTGGTTCCAAATGGTTCGGCATACATGGTTCAGAGACGCTCGGCCTGGCATAAGGATGCTCCCGCGTTGAGTTCCCGGGCGACAGGGCCGCGAGACTTGTGCCCAACAATTAAATCACAACGTCGCTACTTTGAAGGCTTTTGTTGCAATGTCATTGGTACTGCGTCACAAAAATCCCCGCTGTCCTTCGCCGCGATCTCTGTTTGCCATTGTTTTAACAAAAAAAATTAACCCACAGGTTAATTTTTTGAACTCGGAGGCTGATAATCGTCAAAAAATAGATAAAATAAGCCTCTAGCTCTAGTATTATATAGATAGTTTGCTATTTATAATATAGCATTCTACAGACCGCCGCGCGCAACCAGGACGTGCAGTTTCGGCGCCGTCGGCTAGACCAGAACCCGCTCTATGCCGCCGGTGTTGGCAGCGGCAACGTATTGGGGCATCCAGTCGTCACCCAGGATCTGGTTGGCCATTTCAACTACGATGTAGTCAGCCTCCAGCAGGCCGTTTTGAAGGTCGTTGCCGTATCGGGTCAATCCCTGCAAACAGCTTGGGCAACTGGTCAAAATCTTGATGTTTCCCGTTGCCGCAGGGCTTGCGGCTGCGGCTGCGTTTGCAGCGCCAGCGCCATCCGAATTTGACTGGGCGACCAGCGCGCGCAGTTCCGTCTCCCCCAGGCGCAATTCCTCTTCCTTGCGAAAGCGAATCTGCGTCGAGATATCAGGCCGCGTTACGCCCAACGTGCCCGACTCGCCGCAGCAACGCTCGTTTTTCAGCACGTTGTCGCCCACCAGCGCCTTCACCGTTTTCATCGGGTCCTGCAGCTTCATCGGGCTGTGGCATGGGTCGTGGTACAGGTAGCCGCCACCCGCGCCGGTTTGCGCGGTCAAGGTGATGTTTTTCTCCAGCAGGTACTCGTGGATGTCGATGATGCGGCAGCCGGGGAAGATTTTGTCGAACTGGTAACCCTGCAACTGGTCATAACAGGTGCCGCAACTCACCACCACGGTCTTGATGTCCAGGTAGTTCAGCGTGTTGGCGACGCGGTGGAACAACACCCGGTTGTCGGTGATGATTTTCTCGGCCTTGTCAAACTGCCCGCTGCCGCGCTGCGGATAACCGCAACACAAATAACCCGGCGGCAAAACCGTCTGCACGCCGGCATGCCACAGCATGGCCTGGGTGGCCAGTCCCACCTGGCTGAACAATCGCTCCGAGCCGCAGCCAGGGAAATAAAACACCGCCTCGGTCTCAGCGGTCGTCGTCTTCGGGTTGCGGATGATGGGCACGTAATCGCCGTCTTCAATGTCCAGCAGCGCACGGGCCGTTTTCTTGGGCAAACCACCCGGCATCTTCTTGTTGATGAAGTGGATGATCTGCTCTTTGATGGGCGCAGCACCCAGCGTGGCGGGCGGCGCAGAGGTCTGCTTTTTCGCCGCGATGCGCAGCACCTGGTTGGCCAGGCGCTGGGCCTTGAAACCGATGCCGACCATGGCGGTGCGCATCAGCTTGATGGTTTGCGGGCTGGTGGCGTTCAAAAACGTCATGGCCAGCGCATTACCTTGCCGGAACGACTTTTGCCCCATCTTGCGCAGCAGATTGCGCATGTTCATCGACACTTCGCCAAAGTCGATGTCCACCGGGCACGGCGACAGGCACTTGTGGCACACCGTGCAGTGGTCGGCCACGTCCTCAAACTCCTGCCAGTGGCGCACGCTGATGCCGCGTCGGGTTTGCTCTTCATA
>JANOMD010000084.1:0-12302 GCA_031420135.1 Rhodoferax sp.
GCGTTGACCCAGGATGCGCCGATGCGCAAGCCAGAAGATCGCCAACGCTTCACCCTGGCCACCCGCATCGCTGCCTCACTGGAGGCACCGGCGCGGGCGGACGAGTTGCGCCGCACCGCGCCTTGACATCCGCAACGTGACGGTTTGCGTGGCCCCAAACTCCCGGGGCATTCTGGCAACAGTCTGGCAGAGGCCGCATGGTAGCTGGCACCCGGCCCTGCTTAGCCTTGGTTTCGGACAACAAGTGGTGTTACCATCGTGTCACTTTTTGGAGAATGTGATGCTCGCTACCACCTCGCTCAAGCTTCCCGATGCCTTGAAGGCAAGCATTGCCAAAGTCGCTGCGTTTGAGGGCAAGACCGCCCATGCGGTGATGGTGGATACCTTGCAGACCGCCATGGATGATGCCCTGGTGCGCCAGCAGTTTTATGCTGATGGTGAAACGTCTTACAAGGACAGCCTGCGCACCAACCAGGTTTTTCGGGGTGCCGATGTCAAGGCTTATGTCCTGGCCCGCGTAGCAGGCGCCAAACCAAAGAGGCCGCAGACAGCGGCGCTCGACCCGACCAAGCCAATTCATGATTGAACTGGTTTATGGCGAGCAAGCCTTGCTCGATCTGGAACGGCTCTCTGATTTCCTGCTGGATGCTGACCCGCAAGCCGCCCAGGAAACCACCCAATTGATTTTTGACGCACTGGAGATTCTGGTGAAACACCCCGAAATAGGCCGCAAAGTAAAGCTTGGGCAGCGGGAACTGGTGATTTCCCGAGGGCGAACCGGCTATCTGGCGCTGTACCGGTTTTTGCCCCATCTGGACTGCGTGCTGGTGCTTGCGGTGCGGCATCAACGAGAGTCTGGTTACAAGGGATCGTAGGAATTATTTCTCGGGCGAGACGTTCAGGCCGTCGCTTGCCATGCGGGCCTTGATTCTGGCGAGGCGGTCATGGCCTGGTGGGCCTCGACCATGGCCAACCACTGCTTGGGCGTGTAGGCCCGCAAGGGGCTGCGGGCGAAGTCTTTCAGGTTGCGGGTGAGGATGGCCTTCACCGGTCGAAATGCAGGCTAGGCAAGGCACAATAACGCTGGGGCTATCTCAAAGGACTGCATGCACACCGTTCTGAATCTCGACAAGCACACCATTCAACAGTTTTGCGAATCCCATAGTATTCGCAAGCTGGCCTTGTTTGGCTCCCAAGCCAAGAGCACCGCTGTCACGCCACTTCCGCCAGGAAGTTCTAGACACTGCCCAAGTGCAATATGCGCGCTGAAGATCGCATTCGCCTGCTTCACATGGTGGAGGCGTCGCAGGCAGCGTTGCGGTTTATGGCAGGGCGCCAACGCGGCGACCTGCAAACGGATCAGATGCTGCTGTTCGCAGTGCTTCGCGCTATCGAAGTGATCGGCGAGGCTGCCAACAAGGTTTCTGAGGATGTTCGCGTCGTGGATACCAGCATTCCATGGAAGGCGATTGTTGGAATGCGCAATCGCTTGATTCACGCTTACTTTGGCATCGCCGAGACCGCCGCCTCGTTTGCTAGGCGGGCGGGGGTGCAATCTTAGAACTCTTTACAATATCGGAATGACATCTCGGATATGTAAACAATGATTCTCCGCCATGCTGCGCCCCGCATCCTGCGGCTCCTGCAGGGCTTCCCTGTGCTGACGGTTACTGGCCCGCGCCAGTCTGGCAAGACGACCTTGGTGCGTGAGCTGCTGGCCCATCTGCCCTATGTGTCGCTGGAAGCACCCGCCCAGCGGGAATTTGCGCGCACCCAGCCGGCAGAATTTCTGCGGCAGTACCCCAACGGCGCAGTGTTGGATGAGGCACAGAACGCGCCCGAGCTGTTCTCTGAGATGCAGGGAGTTGTCGATGCATCAGGCCGCATGGGGCAGTTTGTGCTGACGGGCTCCCACAACCTGTCTTTGCTCTCCAACGTCACGCAGAGCCTGGCAGGCCGCACGGCGCTGGTGGAACTGCTGCCATTGTCGATAGCTGAACTGCGCGACGCGAACCTGCTGGGAACCGACTACGCCAGCCACCTGGCCAAAGGTTTTTACCCTGCCCTGTATTCCCGCGCACTGGAACCTTACGAATGGCTGCACGCCTACCTGGTTACCTACGCAGAACGCGATGCGCGCCAACTGGCCGCCATTCAGGACTTGGGCACTTTCCAGCGATTCCTCAAACTTACCGCCGCGCGCACCGGCCAACTGCTGAACATGCAGTCCCTGGCCAGTGATGCAGGGATCTCCGACAAAACCGTGAAGCACTGGCTGTCTGTTCTGGAGACCTGCTACCTGGTTCATTTCGTGCGCCCGCACTTTGCCAACTTTGGCAAACGCCTCACAAAGAGTCCAAAACTTTACATGACCGACGTGGGCCTGGCCTGTGCGCTGCTGGGTATCCAAACCGCTGAGCAAGTCCAGAACCACCCCTTGCGCGGTGCCTTGTTTGAAACCATGGTGGTTAACGAATTCTTGAAAAACCGTGCCAACACAGGTGTACGGGAGCCGCTCTATTTTTGGCGGGACAACATTGGCGTCGAAGTTGATTTGATCCTGGAGCGCGGCAGCGAGATAGCCGCCATAGAAATCAAGTCGGGGATCACCGTTGCAACAGATGCCTTCAGCAATCTGCAAAAGTGGGGCAAGTACGCCACCGAGCGCGGTAATTTTTCTGCCATTTACCCAGCGCTGGTTTATGGTGGCGATGCCCGTTTTGTGCGGGAAGGAACGGATGTAATGGGGTGGCGCGGGTTGTGAGGGGCATCGGTAAAACCTTGAAAATTCGGCAGACGCTCTATACCAGGCTGACGCACCTCACTGTAGAGAAATACGCGCATCCTTGATCCACGTGGCTCATCGACGAAACGTCAAACCGCCAGCGCCAAGTCCAGCACCACCAACCGGGTCTGCTGCTTCTGGACAGTCTTCATCGTCGGCAAGCCCCAGTCCGCCTCTTGCGCGTTGGTGATGCGCTTGCCTTTGCGAGGCACGTTGTAGGGGGCCAAGGCCAGCACAGCGGCGTTGTCCGGCTCCGGCAGAAGGGCCTGGTTGGTCAGGAAGGCGCGGTTGCCGACGTGAACCTTGAAGTGGATGTGGATGGCGCGCTCGACGTAGAACCCCGGATAGACGCTGCGGAATTCGGCAATGCCATCCGAGTCGGTGCGCAGCGCTCCCCGGCAATGGCGGTCATCATTGACTGGCGGTGCATGGTTTGCGCTTTTGATGGCTTCGTCAACCGCCATGTTCTGCCCGGAGTAAAGACCCTTGGCATCGCTATGCCAGATGTCGATCACCGCATCGGCAATCGGCTGGCAGGTGGCCGCGTTGACAGCGCGCAGTGCGATGACCAGCGGTACGCCGGGCTGGCCACGCGCGATGTCGGCGCTGCCCGGATTGGTGCAGAAGTAGAACGGGCCTTCAACGGAGTCCTTCAGCATCGTGCATTGCTGCGTGCTGCCGAAGTCTGCAATGGTGGCCAGGCGGGTGTTTCGCTGCGACACCGGCACCGCCGCGTTGTCGCAGCTCAGGGTGTTGTTCCATAAGGTCTTGTGGGTGACCAGGCGATCCAGCGAGCCGGAGCGTTCGGTGACTGCGGCTTGGATGTGGCCGGGCAATGCCAAGGCTGTTGCGGACAGCGCGGCGAGTTGCAGGACGTGGCGGCGATTCGTGTTCATGTGTGCTCCTTGAGGTTGGTTTGTTGCGCGGAAATTTGTTTGAAAGTTGTTAATAGGTTGGCAAACCAGGGGATGAGCCTGAAGCGGCTGAAGCCGTGGCGAACGGTGAGATGGGTGTTCATAAGGAGCCTTTCTTGACGAAGTTGAAGATCGCCCAGCGTCTGCCGGACGATGACTTCAATGTCCTTCATGAAGGGCTGCGCCGTCCTTAAGCGTTGTTAAGGAATCGCTAAACGTTGTGAAACGTTGCTAAATCCGAAAGCGATGAGCAGCCGTGAGGGCCGCTCTGGCGGGTGCAAGCAACACCGCTGCTGCCCGCTAATTCTGTTTGTCAGTCAGGCGTGATCAAGCAGGCTAAAACTTGCACACCACCTGCGGCTGCCAGCCCAATTTGGTGGCTTTGCTGGCAAACTTTTTATCCAGCGTGGCAAACTCGTTTTGTGCGGGCGCAGCGGCCCACAGCAATGCGTCAAACCAGTCGATACCTGCCTCAACCCCTGCCAAGGCTTGCAGCACGCGGCTTTCGTGCTCGAAACGCAGATTTTTCTGTTGCATCAGACATCTGGCGTAGGCCACGATCTCGATTGGGCCGGCTTCATACACCGAGCCCAAAACAAAGCCCATTTCAGCCAGGGCCAGTAGCGGCACGTAGCAAGTGTTGCCTTCTATTAGGCGCTTCGCCAGGGCAGACAGTTTGGGATTGTCATTGAGCGCGTAGCGCAGCAGGATGTTGGTGTCGATGGTCAGCATGCTTGTTATCAGCACGCTTCAAATCGTTTGCTTGGCGGCGTAGCGCTTCTCCATGTAGCGGCGTTTCGCCAGCGTTGCAGCGGCGGCATTGACCGGCTTGGCCAAGTGCGACAACATGCCAAACGCCGTACCAGCCTTGCCCTGAGCGGCTTGATGCAACTGCGGACGAATCGCCTCGCACACAAAACGCCCGATGTTGCCACGGCCGATTTGGCTGTGCAACATGGCGTAGATGTCGTCATCGACAGACAGGGTAAGTTTTTGCACAGCTTCCATTATACGTATCAATTAATATTTACACGTATGGCATCTACCTAACCTGCACGTTGAATCAGCAATTGACCTGATTTACTACAATTGTGGTAAATTATTGCCTGAATTTGGTAAAATGTGATCAAATTCTGTCAAATTCTCAAAAATACTAGTCTTGCAGCACTCTAGCTCCCGTATTATATGCACAACATGCTACTTATTATATAGCAAATACTTTGGCACTCAACCGACAAACACGGGCGCCGACCCGGCTGATAGACTTTGCATCAAGGCGCATCCATCCTCGGGAAATTAACCAAAAGTTAACGTCTAAATTTACCCCAAAATTTGTCAAAACCTGACAACCAAAATCATCGGGCCGCAGACAATAGCGCATCACTTTGTGAAAGAGCAATTTTGATGAACCTGATCCCGACCGGGCTTACGCGGTTGATTGCACTGCAACACCGCAGCCTGGAGCAACATTACGGCGACAACCAGATACGCCACTTCCAGGCACGGGGGCTGGCCGCCATCTCGCTGGTGTTTGGCCTGATCCTCATGGTGTTCACATTGACCTTTGCGCTGATGAACTCAAGCTTGATCGCGCGAGAGACCAAACTTGTGTTTCTGCCCATCGTTGTATTGATGACCATCGCCTTTGTGGCAAGCTATCTGGCGTTGCTCAAGGGCCGTGAAACATGGGCGCGTCGCGTGATCGCCGTCACGGTGATTGGCGGTGTGGTGCTTGCCGTGGTCCTCACAGGGGGCTTCCCGTCCTCCGGTGCATCCCCCATTTTGCTGTTGCCAGCGATCACGTTTTTCTGCCTGTACGGCGCACGCGCCGGCATGTTGATGGCGGTTTTGATGCCCTTGCTCACGCTGGCCCTGTATCTGGCCGAGGCGGTCTTTCATATTCCCTTTCCCAACTACACCTCCAGCGCGAGCCCGGCGGTGAACCTGGCCTTTGTCATGCTGACCAGCCATTTGGTGGCAGTAATCGCCATCGCCAGCTACGAAAAGAACAACCGCCTGCTCAGCCAGCGCCTGGACGAGGAGCTTGCAAAACACGCAGAGCTGGCCAACCAGGATGCACTCACTGGCATGGGAAACGCCCGATTTTTTGACCTGGAGCTCAAGCGCTTGCTGGGTAGCCCGCGCGCCAGCCACGAGGGCTTGGCGGTCATTTACTGTGACCTTGACAACTTCAAGCCGATCAATGACCGTTACGGCCACACCGTGGGTGATCAGGTTTTAAGCGCCGTGGGCAAACGCCTGCAGGCGGTGACCAAGCACGGCATTGACGTGGCCGCGCGCATCGGTGGCGACGAGTTTGCCATCATCCTGGTGAATTGCGCACACGCAGACGTGCCCGTGGTCTGCGCCCGAATCCGCGCATCCGTTACCGCACCCATCATGGTCAACGAAACGACGTTTCAGGTGGGCATTAGCGTGGGCTATCACTTTGCGCTAAGCAGCGAATACGATGCCAACGAGGTCGTCAAAAATGCCGACTTTGCCATGTACCAGGACAAGCAGCTAAAGCACCTGCGCCAAGGGGCATCCGCCCCGATGGCAGGCAACGCGCCTGCTATGGCGATGGTGTAGTGCATGGCGCGCGCCACGGGTCACGCCAAATCCATCGCTGATGTGTAAGGCGGTTGGGTCAGGCCGTAGTCAAATGCACAATTAATCTTGAGTGTCCGGTCGCCACGCGGTCGTCAAACGAACAACGGACTCAATCCACCTTGGCCCCAGAAGCCTTCACCATCGCCTCATACTTTGCCAGTTCACTCTTCATGAACGCGCCAAACTCCTCAGGCGAATTGGCGACCGGCTCTGCCAGCAGATTCGCAAAGCGGGTTTTGGTCTCAGGCGACTGCAAAGCCGCGACGAAGGCCAGATTGAGTTTGGCGATCACTTCGCGTGGTGTGCCTGCGGGCGCGACCAGGCCCCACCAGGTGTCAATTGCAAAGCCTTTCAAAGTGTCGGCCACCGGCGGCACGTCGGGCAGGGCGGGTGAGCGGGCCAGCGTGGTCACGGCAATCGCTTTGAGCTTGCCGGATTTGATGCCAGGTGCGGCGGTTGCGAGGTTGTCAAAATTGAAGTCAACCTGTCCGCCTTGCAGTGCCATTTGAGCCGGGTTGCCGCCGTTGTAGGGAATATGCACAGCGAAGATTGCCGCTTGCGCCTTGAACATTTCACCGGCCAGATGGCCTGCGCTGCCGTTGCCGCCGCTGCCATAGTTGAGCTTGGCCGGGTTGGCGCGGGCGTAGGCAATCAGGTCCTTGACGGTGTTGATCTTCAGGCGCTGCGCGGCGTCGGCGTTCATCACCAGTACATTCGGCACGCGCAGCATTTGCGTGATGGGGGCGAAGTCGTTCGCCGCGCTATAGGGCATTTTGCTGTACAGCCACGGGTTGACGGCGTGGGTGGCGGTGGCGGCGATACCAAGGGTCAATCCATCGGGCTCGGCTTTGGCAACCGCATCCGCGCCGATGTTGCCGCCAGCACCAGGCCGGTTGTCAATGATGACCGTGCCCAGGCTGTCTTTGACGCGTTCTGCCAGCACCCGTGCCGTCACATCAATCGGGCCTCCCGCAGCGTAAGGCACGATGATGCGAATCGGTTTTGATTGCGCCCAGATGCCGGGCGACAGGCTTAGCGCAGAAAAAGCCGCCAGTCCCGAGGCAAAATGGCAAAGACTCAGTTGGAATTTCATGATGGGTCTCGGGCTTTATCGGCCTCGGTAATGAAGGCGTCGGCAAAAAATTCATCCTCAGGCAAATTGCCTGCTGACAGGTAGGCACCCTTGGCAGAATCGACCACGATGGGTGCGCCGCAAGCATAGACCTGGTAGGCCGACAGATCGGGAAAGTCTTCTAGCACGGCTGCGTGAACGAACCCGGTGCGGCCGGTCCAGGCGTCTTCTGGCAAGGCGTTCGAGATCACCTGAACGTATTTCAGATTCGGCATTTCAACCAACCTGGCGTTGACCCAGTCGTCCAAGTACAAATCAGCCGGGCGACGACCGCCCCAGTACAGCGTGGCAGGTCGCGAAATTCCCTTGTACTGCATGAGTTCAATGATCGCCTTGATGGGTGCAAAGCCAGTGCCTGAAGCGAGAAAAATAATCGGTTTGGTGGAATCTTCGCGCAAGTAGAAGCTGCCGTAGGGGCCTTCAATGCGCAGGATTTCCTTTTCTTTCATGGCGCCAAAAACGTGGTCGGTAAATTTGCCGCCCGGCAGGTGGCGAATGTGCAGCTCCAGCGGTGCTGATGGCGTGGTGTCAGTCTTGACCAGATGGTGCGGTGCGGCGGCGATGGAGTAGCTGCGCCGCACACCGTCACGCAAAATGAACTCGATGGACTGGCCGGCACTGTAGACAAAGGTGTCGTTGGCGGGCAATTGCAGCAAAACCCGCATGACGTCGTGCGATTTTTTTTCAAGCAAGGTCACGCGCGAGGGCATCTTTTTGATGGGGTTGGCGCCTGCCTCGGACACCTGGCGCGACTCCAGAACCACGTCGCTGTGGGGAACGCCGCAGCAGGTCAAAACGAAGCCGTTGGCTTCTTCGTCCTGGCTCAGGGCCTTGCTTTGATGCGGACCGTGCACCACCACTCCGCTGATTTTTTTGCATTTGCAGGAGCCGCAGGCACCATCCTTGCAGCCGTAGGGCAAACCTATCCCTTGGCGGATGCCGGCAGCCAGCATGGCTTCGCCAGCCATCACGGTGAATCCCCGGCCACTGGGCATCACGCTGACTTGAAATGAAATTGATGCATGCAGGGGTGCTGGCGATTCGATCACTGAAGTTGTCATATTCTCGGTATCCTAAGTCGTCTAATTCTGAATAAGGTCCGATTTTGCCTTCAAACCAATCACCTCTGGGCGCGCTTCCAGCACGATTTCGCCGTGAGCGCCTGCTAGTCGTCGGGTGCGGCGACATCGGCATGCGCGCCGTTGGCGATTTGAAGGGGCGCATGGCGGTATATGCGTTGACCTCAACTCCCGAACGCGTTGCTACGCTACGGCAAACCGGCATCACGCCGATGGTAGGCAATCTGGATGAACCCGCGACCCTGCGGCGATTGGCGGGCCTGGCCACCCGCGTGCTGCACCTGGCACCGCCGCCCGGCGAAGGATGGTGCGACCCGCGCACTGCCGCATTGACTGCCGCATTGCGGCGACGCTCAATGCCCGCGTCGATGGTGTATGGCTCGACCAGTGGCGTCTATGGCGACTGCAAGGGTGAGGTCGCCCTGGAAACGAGAACCGTCAACGCCCATACGCCCAGGGCGATCCGGCGCATTGATGCAGAACGCAGGGTGCGTCACTTCGGGCGAGCCACAGGTGTGCGGGCGAGTATTTTGCGGATCCCGGGTATTTACGCGCCCGACCGTGAGGGCGGCACGCCGCGCGCCCGATTGCTCAAGGGCACGCCCGTGCTGAAGACCTCCGATGACGTGTTTACCAACCACATTCATGCCAACGACTTGGCCCGGGCTTGCATCAAGGCGATCTGGCTTGGCAAGCCGCAGCGCATCTACAACATCAACGATGACACACGCCTTTTGATGGGTGACTATTTCGATTTGGCGGCAGACCTCTACGGTCTGAGCCACCCACCGCGAGTGTCGCGCAGTCTCGCGCAGGCTCAATTGCCGCTGATGCTGTTGAGCTTTATGAGCGAATCGCGCCAACTGCAAAATGGGCGCATGAAGCGGGAGCTCAAACTGGTATTGCGCTACCCCACGGTGGCGACCGGTCTGCTACCGGAAAAATAGCTGAGTCATGCAGTAAACCGGAAGCTTGAGCAGCATTGCGATCAAATTCCTGCCGGTTTTTGCATCGTACTCATGCGGTCGACGGCCTTGAGTTTGATGGTTTTGAGGTCAGCACCTTGTAACACTGTCAGGGTGATTTCAGCATCGGGCTGGTCGCGTGCCCACAGCTTTTTATAGAAACCTTCGAGTGTCGAGACTTTCTCACCGTCCACCGCCAGTACCAGGTCGCCGGGCTCCAGGCCCGCCGCCTGCGCTGGGCCGTCTTTGCTGACCCGCACCACCTGCACGCGACCGCCTTGCTCGGACGAGGTCAGGCCAATCCAAGGCCGACGGCTCATCTTGGTGCTGCCGGTTTGCTGCATCTCACTCAAAATAGGTTTGAGCAGATCAACCGGAACAAACATGTTGCCCGGCAGGTGACGGTTGCCACCCATCACGTCTGGGACAAACAGGCTGCCAATGCCGATCAACTCGCCGCGCTGGTTAAACAAGGGCGCGCCCGAGTGGTTCCCAATCGGCGGGCTGGTGAACACGGCCGAATCAATGTGGTACTCCCAATAGCCGGAGAATGCGCGTTTGCTGACCATTTGGGTCATGCTGACGTTTGCCTCGTTGCCATCAGCCTGCGCGCCGGTCGCGGCCATGAGTGATTCGCCATTGGCCAGTCCGGTCAAGGTGCCCAGCGGCACCGGGATCAGGCCTTTCACGGGCAGCAGCGGCTTGATCAGTCCAAACCCGGTTGCCAGGTCGTAGGCGACGGCCTTTGCAGGCAGTGTTTTGTTGTCGCTGGTAACGATCTCTATGCTTTGCGCTTCGAGCATCAGGTAGCCGATGGTCAGAATAAGCCCATCCGCGCCAATCACCACGCCCGAACCGCTGCGTTTCCTGCCCAGTGTTTCAGCCGAACGTGCGTCCTCTGCAACGCTGACCCGCACACCCACGACAGCGGCATTGGCTTTGGTCAGCGCATCAAGCGTGGCCTGCGCCGCAGGTGCCACAGAAGCAGCGGACTGGGCGTTTGCCGGGTGTGAAAAGTGAAACCCAAAAGCCGCTAAAGCCAGCAGCCGGGCCACCGTGACCAAAATATGATGCATTGCGAACTTCATCGCGAACTCCTTTAGCCAGGGAGATGCCCGGTAGCAAAGAATGCGCCCAAATCATTTCCAATGCAAGTAGGGGGCTTTCGCAAATAAAGATAAATGCTATATTTAAAGTAGCAAACTATTTATATAGTACAAGAGCTATAGGCGCATTTTGTCCACTTTTTGTGGAAAAGACGCTAATTTGCGGGTGTTTTTGCAAATATTGATATTACAGGTGATATCAAAGCAGTTGAAAACCGTCTGCAATTTATCTTCAAGAGGCGACCAGCTTCACCCTGACTGCGAGCTTTCACCAATCGCATAGCGGCTGCTAAAACACAAAGCACTGCGACAGTCAGGGGAAATCAGCGAAACCCAATAGCCATGCGGGTTTCAAGCCAGTCAGGGACTGAAGGCAAAGTGAGAACAAAGTGAAGGCAAATCTACAAAGTGAACAAATTTCACATTCATTCATATCTACCCTTTCCTGCTGGCCTCCCGGCAACGGCCCAACTTCACACCTTATCGGCTTACTTCGCACGGTGCGGGAAATGGGCGCGAGTGAGCCCCTTGCTGGAAAACATCACCCGGCGATGCGGTTGGTGGGTGTAACCTATAATCCACAAATCCAATGTTTGACGTTGAAGATTACCTGAGCCCCGAGGGCTGCGACCCCTACGCGGATTGGCTGGCCGGGTTGGCAGACCGCCAAGCCCGTGCCCGCGTGTTGGTACGGGTATTGCGTATGGGAGCTGGTAATTTTGGCGACCACAAGGCCCTGAGTGACGGCGTTTGGGAACTGCGCATTGACCACGGGCCGGGCTACCGGGTGTATTACGCACAAGCGGGAAAACGACTGATCCTGCTGCTGGCCGGTGGCGACAAGCGCAAGCAACAGGCTGACATTGCAACCGCCATTGAACGATGGAATGACTGGCAAAACCGAAGGAAAGCAACATGACAAACGCCACAACGAAAGCAAAGCCCCCAACATCCCGCCCGCACGGTATGGCCGTGGTGGAACTGCTCAAAGAAGACCCCGAGTTTGCCAGTGTGTACCTGGCCGCTGCGCTGGAGGAATCTGGCGAACCTGGCGGGCAGCAAGCCCTGTTATCAGCGCTACGCCACGTGGCAGAGGCGCAGGGCATGGCAGCGGTAGCCCAGCGGGCTGGAATCCCTCGCGAGAGTCTTTACCGCGCCTTGTCTGCCAACAGCAACCCCACCATCAAAACGCTGCTGGCTGTGCTGGGGGCTGCTGGCCTGCAATTGGCTGTGACGCGACCGCATCACGCTGCATGACCCGTTTTGCCGCCTTCGCGACAGCGGGAAACTGGGGAGGGGGTGCTTTGACCACAGCGACTCCAACAAAACGCGACTGAGAGCGGTTCACCCGCTGCCTGACCACTGCACAAAGCCCGAGTTTGAACGCCATTTTGACGCGATTTCAGGGCAGTTTTCCCCTCGTATTCAGGTGGAGTCTTTGGCAGCGTGTGCCCCCATTTTTTCATACCATGCCCCCAATTGCGCCCCCACGGAATGCCGGAATGTGGCACACTTACCCGCACGTTACCGCACTACGAAAGCCAGTATTCAAGGGGGTTTCAGAGGGGAAAAGAAAAAAGCCGCACGTCTTTGGAACGATGCGGCTTTATAAGTGGTGCCCGGGGCCGGAATCGAACCGGCACGCCTTTCGGCGCGGGATTTTGAGTCCCGTGCGTCTACCAATTCCACCACCCGGGCGACGCTGTGT
>JANOMD010000085.1:0-1964 GCA_031420135.1 Rhodoferax sp.
GCATGCGCACCGCCCGTCAACCCGACTAGTGCTGCTGTAATGCTCAATGCAAGAACATTTTTTTTCATGAAAAAACTCCATTTAAGATTGTTGAGCGCAACCCTAGGTGGGTTGATAACGCTTGGCGATATTAGCACACAGACCCTAGAGGGAAAGCCAGCTTTGAATCAGTTTGTTAGCTGGCGTTGAAGAAATACAACACTTAAAGTGCTCATTTGTTTGACGGTGGCAAATGCCGCGTTTGACCGTATTGCCGATGCGGCATTCAGATGCTATGCGGCTGTAGGACACGGTGAGTAATTTCACGACTTGTCCAGACGGTCATCAAAAACGACGGCAGTCCGTTGGCCCGGTTCAGTTTGCCTTCAACGGCTCAAACACCCACCACTGCCCACCTTCGAGCACCCAGGTCTCGTCGGCGTAGGTGCTGAAAGTTTCACCCGCTCGGCCACGCAGCAGTGGCTTGTAGTCGATGCGCACCCTGGCCACACATTTGACTGGCTCCGGGCATTGCACGCTGGCCACTTCTCCAGCGACCCAACTGACAGCGCCGCCAATGCGACCGCGGTACACGTCCTGTGAGATCAGGCCGCGAAAACTGGGGGAGGTGTAGCTGTAAGAACGGTTGAAATCGTTAGCTACGAGAGCCTTCCACCGCTCGTTGACGCGTTGCTTCACCACGTCTTCGGGTGTGGCAGGGCCAATGCTGGCACAGGCGACCAGTGCGGTTGATGCACAAAGTGCCAGCCAGTTCAAGATGGGTCTTGTCTTAGCGTTCAATGCGCGTTCGCCTGGATTTTGAGGAGTCATTTCGGTGTTTTTCATGGTCAATTCAAAGTGATTTAAATGGAGGCTTCGCCTTTGCCGCAAGGCGCAGCACAGGTGTTAACGATTCGGCGGCGAAGGCACGACTTCCACGCTGTCAGGCTTGAGCGGCAGACCCAAAGCCGAAGTTAACGGCGGGTACAGCGTTTTCATGCGGTCCTTAAGCTCCTGCCCCAGTTGGCGCACATCCTGCTCGGTGCGTACCACGCGCGGTGTGATAACGACCAGCAGCTCAGTGCGGTTAACGCTTTTGTTGTTGGTGCCAAACAGGGCGCCAAAGATGGGAATGTCCTGCAAACCTGGCAAACCTGACTTGCCAGCGGTGGTGTTGTCGCGGATCAGGCCGCCCAGCACCAAGGTTTCACCCGAGCGCACTGCCACTTTGCTGCCGAACTGGCGCTGCAAAAAGCTGCGCTGGCCGGTGGCGGTATCAACGTGGCCGACATCGGTCACGGCCTGGTTCAGTTGCATAGTGACCATGTTGCCCGCATTGACGGATGGAGTCACCGACAACGTGACACCCGTGTCTTTGTACTGGATGTTGGTGGTGACGTTGCCGCCGCTGGTAGTGGTTTCGCCCACCCGAACCGGCTGCTGGTTGCCGACTGCGATGTTGGCCGTGTGGTTGTCCAGCACCATCAGGGAGGGGCTTGAGATGACTTTGACCAGCGATTTCTCAGCCAGCGCATTCAGCACGGCACGCACGTCGCCCAGTGCATTGCGCAAGGTGTACGAAAACCCCGCAGGCGTGGCACCGAACACCGAGGCTGCGGTATTTAGCCCCCCGCTAGCGCCAAACAGGGCACCGCTCGACCCGCTCAATATGCCGGTACCCGATGCGCCGTTGCGAGCCGGGTCGTCAAACAGCCATTGCAGGCCGTATTTCAGGTCGTCGTTCAGCGTGACTTCGATGATGCTGGCTTCTATCAGCACCTGCACTGGCGCAACGTCCAGGCGCTTGAGAGTGGCTTCAACCTTTTCGTATTCACCGCGGGTGCCGTAAACCAGCACGGCGTTGTTGATGTCATCGGCCATGACCCGCAGGCCAGTATTGAGGATGAGCGCGGTCAATCCTGCGCCCGGTTGGGTGGCGGTATTGCCTGCCGTACGCCCTGCCACATTGGCAGCGGTGCCAGTCA
>JANOMD010000086.1:0-15339 GCA_031420135.1 Rhodoferax sp.
GTCCAGCAAGTTGCCCGCAGGTCCCCGCAAAATGGCGCCAAACTGCGGTAAATTAAGGGCGATTCAATTCAGCGTTACTTCCACCTTGCATGCGCCTCCCGTCCTGTCCATGAAGCCCGAATTTTCTGCACAACACCAGCCATTGGAGGACACTGGGCCATCCTTGAACGGGCAGGACATCAGCGCCCGCCGGCAGGCCGAGGCCGCCCTGCGCGCCAGCGAGGAGAACTTGAGGCTCATCACGTCGCAAATGCCAGGCGTGGTGTTTCGGCTGGCTCTTTTGAATGACGGCACCCGAAAGTACAGCTTTGTCAGCGACGGTGTTCGCGAACTGTATGGCGTGGAACCGCAGGCCGTGATCGCCGACAGTGGCACGCTGGAATCGCTCAGGCATCCGGATGACGACGCACGGATTGAATCAGATATTCTGCAAGCGGTCAGATCAAGCGGGCCGATGCTGATCCAGTTCCGCATCCGGCTCACCGACGGCACGGTCAAATGGGTGCAGATTTCATCCAACCTGCTGTCGCAGGACAGCCTGGGCTCAGTGCGGATTGGCGTGATGACCGACATCACCGCACGCAAATGGGCAGAGATCCAGTCGCAGGAGACCGAAGCGCGCTGGAAGCTGGCGCTTGAAAGCACTGGCGACGGCGTGTGGGACTGGCATATTCAGGACGGCGTGGAGTACTACTCGACCCGCTACAAAGAGATGTATGGTTACAGCGAAGACCAGAAATGGCAGCGCTCTGACGACTACACCGATCTGGTTCACCCGGATGACAAGGCGCAACTGGTCAAGGACCAGCAGTCCCACTTCAAGCGAGAAACCACCACCTACGTCAATGAGCACCGGGTGCTCTGCCGCGATGGCAATTGGAAATGGATTCTGTCGCGCGGCACCGTGATCAGCCGCGATTCCCAGGGTCAACCGTTGCGCATGATCGGCACCCACACCGATATCAGCGGGCGCAAGAAAGCCGAGGCGCTGATCTGGCACCAGGCCAATTTTGACGCGCTGACCAACCTGCCCAACCGGCGCATGCTGCGCCAGCGGCTTGAGCACGAGATGCAGGTTTGCACCGAAGCCGGCCAGCGACTGGCGGTGCTGTTCATTGACCTGGACCATTTCAAGGAGGTCAACGACGCGTTGGGCCACGACAAGGGAGACATGCTGCTGGTCGAAGCCGGCCGGCGCATCCGCGAACGCCTTCGCGACGGCGACACGGTGGCGCGCATGGGTGGCGACGAGTTCACCGTGTTGCTGACCAACGTGACGGACAACGCCCGCACGCAACGCATTGTCGAGGGCATTCTAGGTGCCATGACGACCGCGTTCCAGCTCGAAGACGACCAGGTATTTGTCTCGGCGAGTATCGGCATTACCAACTTCCCCAATGACGCCAGCGAGGTTGAGAGCCTGCTGAAAAATGCCGATCAGGCACTGTATGTGGCCAAAGGCGCAGGACGCAATCGATTCAGTTTCTTCACGCCGGCGCTGAAGGAGGCTGCCTTGGTGCGCGCTCGCCTTGCGCATGACCTGCGTTCCGGGCTGGCCGGACGCCAATTTGTCATGGTTTACCAACCCATCGTTGACCTGGCTACAGGCCAGATTCACAAAGCCGAAGCGCTGATTCGCTGGCAGCATCCGACGCGCGGCCTGATCAGCCCGGCCGCGTTCATTCCCATCGCCGAGACCAGCGGCCTCATCATCGACATTGGCGACTGGGCGTTTCGCGAGGTGGCGAGCCAGACGCGCGAGTGGCGGGCCTGCATTGACCCGCGTTTTCAGGTGAGCGTCAACAAGTCTCCCGCCCAGTTTCACCATGACGGTGGCTCCAACCAGGAGTGGCTGGAACACCTGCAGGCGCTGGGCCTGCCGGGCGAATCGATCGTGGTCGAAATCACCGAGGGCCTGCTGCTGGAGGCCAGCGAGGGCGTCAACCGGCAACTGCTTGAAATGCGCGATGCGGGCGTGCAGGTGTCGCTGGACGACTTTGGCACCGGCTATTCTTCAATGTCCTACCTGCAGAAATTTGACATCGATTACATCAAGATCGACCAATCGTTCATTCGCAACCTCAAGCCGGCCTCGACCGAGCTGGCACTGTGCAAGGCCATGATCGTGATGGCGCATGAGCTGGGCATCAAGGTAATTGGTGAAGGGATTGAAACGCCAGAGCAGCGCGATCTGCTGGTGGCGGCAGGTTGCGACAGCGGGCAAGGTTACCTGTTTGCACGGCCCATGCTGGCGGCTGATTTTGAAACGTTCATGGCCCAAAGTGTGGTCAGCTCAACGGCTTGATGGCGCCGCCAGAGGCATCAAGCGCACCGGGCACCGGTTACTGAAACGCCACTTCCGCAAAACTGCGCAGCTTGCGGCTGTGCAACTGGTCAACGCCCTGCTCGCGCAGCAATTCCACCGCGCGGATGCCGATGCGCAGGTGCTGGTCAACCCGCTCGCGATAAAAGTGGTTGGCCATGCCGGGCAGCTTGATCTCGCCATGCAGGGGCTTGTCGCTCACGCAAAGAAGCGTGCCGTAGGGCACCCGGAAGCGGAAACCGTTGGCTGCGATGGTGGCGCTTTCCATGTCCAGTGCAACGGCCCGGCTCTGGCTGAAACGTCGTTGCGGACCGTCGTCGGGCAGCAGCTCCCAATTGCGGTTGTCGGTGGAGGCCACGGTGCCGGTGCGCATGATGCGCTTGAGGTCCGAGCCGGTCATTTGGGTCACGTGTTTCACGGCGTCTTCCAGCGCCACCTGCACCTCGGCCAGCGCGGGAATGGGCACCCACAATGGCAGCTCTTCGTCCAGCACGTGGTCCTCGCGCACATAGGCGTGGGCCAGCACGTAGTCGCCTAACTGCTGGTTATTGCGCAGGCCCGCGCAGTGACCCAGCATGATCCAGACATGCGGGCGCAACACGGCAATGTGGTCGGTGATGGTCTTGGCATTGGCTGGGCCCACACCAATGTTGACCATGGTGATGCCACTGCGGCCCGCTCGCATCAGGTGGTAGCCAGGCATTTGCGGCAGGCGTGGCGGCTCCTTGCCCAATTCATCACCTGCTTGAGGCGGCAAACCGGCGCGGCGGGTCACCACATTGCCAGGCTCAATGAATGCCACGTATTCGCTGTTGGTGTCTTTCATCGCCTCATGCCCCAGGCGCACAAACTCGTCGATGTAAAACTGGTAGTTGGTGAACAGCACAAAGTTCTGAAAGTATTCTGGCGCGGTGCCGGTGTAGTGGCGTAGCCGGTGCAGGGAATAGTCAATCCGGGGTGCCGTGAACAGCGACAGCGGCTGTGCTTCGCCCGGCCGGTTCTGGTGCGTGCCGTTGGCGATGCCGTCGTCCATGGCGGCAAGATCGGGCAGATCAAACACATCGCGCATCAACAGGCGCCGCTGCGGGGTCAAGCTGCCTTCAATGTGGTCATGCTCCGCAAATGAAAAATGCACCGGAATCGGCTGCGTGCTGGTTCCGACTTCAAGGGCTACCTGATGGTTTTCCAGCAGCAGCTTGAACTGCTCCAGGTAATAGTCGGCATACAAGTCGGGGCGGGTCAGCGTCGTTTCAAAACGGCCAGGGCCTGCCACAAACCCATAGCTCAAACCTGCGCTTTCGGAGGTGTTGCGCCGCGCCACGGTGTCGGTTTGCACCCGCACAAACGGGTAGCAGGCGCGCACGTTGCCAGGCAAAGTGTCACCCGCCACAAAGCGCTGCATGGCCCCGCGCAAGTGGTTCAGGCTGGCGTCATAAATTTCACGGGCTTTGGCTAAAGCGGCAGCAGGGTCGGTGAAGCGGGACGGGGCGATGAAGGTGGGCAGATAGAGCATGGGGATATTGTCCACGGTCTGGCGCAAGGCGGCCGTCAGCCTGATGCACAAACTGGGCAACGAGACTGGCATTGGGCCAAATCGTCGCCATGATTCCATCGCGCGACGCGGTGATCGTTCGTATGGGATGGACCTTCAACCGCGCACAGTTTGACGGTTGCGCATTGATTGCAGATGTGCTGAAGGCCCTACCACCCTGACAATCAATCGGTGTTGATGGGCGCTGCATCCGTTTCATCAACAGGTTTGGCGGCTGGTTCAGCGGCTGATTTGGCAACCGGCTCACGCATCGTCACAAACTCTTCTGCTGCGGTGGGGTGAATGCCAATCGTGCTGTCAAACGCGGCCTTGGTCGCACCGGCCTTCATGGCCACGGCAAAGCCTTGCACGATCTCACCTGCGTCCGCACCCACCATATGCAGGCCCACCACGCGATCGGTAGCGTCTTCAACAATCAACTTCATCAACGTGCGCTCGGTGCTGCCGCTCAAGGTGTGTTTCAGCGCCTTGAATTCACTTCGGTAGACCGTGACGTTGCCAAATTTTTCGCGTGCCATCGACTCTGAATAGCCCACCGTGCCGATGTTGGGGTGCGTGAACACCGCTGTGGGGATGAACTCATAACTCATGTTGCGTTTGGACTTGCCCGCCTGCGGGCCAAACAGATAGTCCACCAGCACCATGGCCTCGCCCAAAGCAACGGGCGTGAGCTGCACGCGCGCCGTCACATCGCCCAGTGCGAAGATGGATGGCACATTGGTTTGGTAATCGTCATTGACCACAATCGCAGCGTCTTTGCCTTGATTGATACCCAGCGCCTCCAACCCCATGCCGCGGACGTTGGGCACGCGGCCCGTGGCATAAAGCACCGTGTCGGCAACGATGACGTCGCCGCTGTTGATGGTGACGTGCAAGCCGTCATCCGCGCGCGACACCGCGACCACATCACACCCCAAACGCAAGTTGACACCCGCCTTGACCATCTCGCCGCTTAGAAATGCCCGCACCTCGTCATCAAAACCGCGCAGCACCAATTCGCCCCGGTAAAGCTGGGTGACCTTGGCGCCCAGGCCGTTGAAGATGGATGCGAATTCGCACGCAATGTAGCCGCCACCGACCACCAGCAAGCGCTTGGGGAAAGGGTCAAGATCGAACATTTCGTTCGAGGTGACCACGTGCTCGCGGCCCTTGAAGTGCGGCACGCTGGGCGTTCCACCGGTTGCGATCAGGATGTTTTTGGCGGTGTGCCGGCGGCCGTCAATTTCAACCGTGTGGGCGTCAATCAAGCTTGCAAAGCCATTGATCACTTTTACGCCAGCGCCATTGAGCATGTTCAAGTAAATACCGTTAAGGCGTGACAGCTCGTTTTTGCGATTCGCTTTCAACGTGGCCCAGTTCAACGTGGGTGCCGCCCCTTCCCAGCCGAAGCCATGCGACTCTTCAAAACTTTCCGCAAACTGTGCCGCGTAGGAGTAGAGCTTTTTGGGAATGCAACCCATGTTGACGCAGGTGCCGCCCAACATGGCGGTGCCACCGGCTTCTGCCAGCGCCACTCGGGCACCGCGCTGGGCGGCCATGCGCGAGGCCCGCACGCCACCGCTGCCGCCGCCGATTACGAATAAGTCAAAGTCAAAGCTTGCCATGGTTTTTTCTCAAAAGTTCACTGAACGTGAAGTCTAAGGCAGTGCTGCGACAATGCGGCTTGGCATTTTTCCGCTTTTTATCAACGAGGTTTCCCTTGAAATTCAATACTTACTCCCGGATGATTCTGGCCGCCGCACTGTTCGCAACCGGTGCGGCGATGGCTCAATCTGCCACCGACCCGGTACTGGCAGCCGCTGGCAAGGAAGAAGGTGCTGTCGTCACGCCCAGCGGACTGGTCTACCGCTCGCTCAAAGACGGCACCGGTGCCAGCCCGGCAGCAAGCGACAAAGTCAAGGTTCATTACCGGGGCACCTTCCCCGATGGCAAAGAGTTTGACAGCTCCTACAAACGCAACGAAGCCATCGAGTTCCCGTTGAGCGGCGTTATCAAATGCTGGACCGAAGGCGTTCAACGCATGAAAGTCGGCGGCAAAGCCAAGCTCACCTGCCCGGCGGCCATTGCCTATGGCGAGCGCGGCGCGGGCAGCGTGATTCCGCCCAAGGCGACGCTGCTGTTTGAGGTGGAATTGCTGGGCATCAACGGGAAGTGAGACGGGAAATCAGCCTTGGACAGTTTGATATCGTCGGTGATATTAAATCTCTAAAAATACTGCCAAAAATCGCAAATATTCGACTAGATACGCCTCTAGCTCTAGTATTATATAGATAGTTTGCTATTTTAAATATAGCATATAGTTGAATTGCCCGTTACGGCGATGACAGCGCTGCCTGGCGCCCCCGCTGCACATTCACGCTTTGCAGCACCACCAGACCAATCGCAAACAGCACCGCAGTCGATGCAATGGCAATGCGCTGGTTGCCGCCGGTCGCCCAGGTGATGACGCCGTAGCTCAACGGTCCGATGATGCTGGCCAGGCGGGTGGCAAAGGTCCACAAGCCGTAAAACTCGCCCAACTGCCTGGGTGGTGCAAACAGGCCCGCCATGGCACGCCCAACCGACTGGCTGCTGCCCATGCTCACGCCGGCCAGGGTGGCGGCATACCAGAAACCGCCCTTGGTGGTGGTGAGTGCGGCGATGATGCAAGTGGCGACCCAGGCCAGCAGCGTGATGCTCAACGTCCATTTGTGGCCAATTCGGTCTTGCAGATAGCCGCAGCCAAAAGCGCCAGCGGCGGCGGCCAGATTCAGCACAAATATCAGCACCATGGTCTCGGCCTGAACAAAGCCGATGACCTGCTCCGCGTAGATCGCCGCCAGCGTGATCGCCACCGCCACGCCACCCTGGTAGAACACCGCGCACAGCAAAAGCCGCATGAAATCCTGATAGCGCCTGGCCTGTTGCAAGGTTGCGCGCAACTGGACAAACGAGGCCTTGAGCCCGCTGGAATGAATTGCCTCGGGCTTTGCCACCGCGCGTTCCCGCAGCAGCTTGAACGTCACCAATGCCGCCAGCCCATAAATTGCGGCTGTGATCAGCATCGTGACCGGAACAAAACGGTCTGCGCTGATGCCTTGCTGGCCGGCCCAGATGACATAGCCCAGGCAAATTCCCAGCGCAAGCATGCCGCCGAAGTAACCAAAACTCCAGCCCCAGCCACTGACCTTGCCCAAAGCCTCGGAGCGCGCCAGCTCGGGCAGGAATGATGCGCTGAGTGATTCGCCAACGCTGTAAAACGTGTTGGAGATGACGATCAGCACAAACGCCAGCGCCACACTGCCCGGCCCGGCCAGGGCCAATGCGGCCGTGGCGGCAACACAGCACGCGGTCGACACCATCAACAATTTTTTCTTGTTGGCCCGAACGTCCGCATACGCACCCAGGCTCGGCATGACGAGCATCACGATGGCGTAGGAGGTGCTGAGCGCCGCAGTCCAGGCAAAGGTGGCCCATTCGGCGCCCTTGGCAATGCCACCCACAAAGTAGGCTGCAAACACCGCCGTCAGCACTACGGTGGTGTAGCCTGAGTTGGCAAAGTCGTACATCGCCCAGCCGAAAACTTCGCGCTTTTTGACGCCGGGGTTGAGCGCATCCTGGCTGAACAGGGGCATGGTGAAATCCTTCTTGAGCTTTGGGCGCATTATGGGGCGTGGCCATGTCAATCGCAAAACAATGCCATACTGCGACCCGTTTTGATCGGGGAGACAAGATTCATGTTGAAGTTCACGGCTTGCGACGCCGCAAGCCTGTTTTCTGCTGCCAAGGCGGCCCAGGTGCTGCGCGGCATCACGCGCGGGTTTGAAAAGGAATGCCTGCGCGTTGACCCGGCTGGCCAGCTGGCGCAAACACCGCACCCGCGCGAATTGGGCTCCAAGCTGACGAATCCATGGATTACCACCGACTACTCCGAGGCGCTGCTTGAATTCATCACGCCGCCTTCGCAAGACCCGGCGTTTCCGCTGCGTTTTCTGCGCGACCTGCATCGCTACACGGCCCGCCATTTGGACGGCGAGACGATGTGGGCCGGCTCCATGCCGGGCGAAGTGGGCGACGACAAGGACATCCCGCTGGCGGACTACGGCACCTCGAACAGTGCGCGCATCAAGAAGGTGTACCGCAACGGCCTGGGGCTGCGCTATGGCCGCCAGATGCAGACAATTGCCGGCGTCCATTACAACTGGTCATTGCCGCAGGATTTTTGGACGCCGTTGTACGACTGCTGCAACGCGACCGGCGACATGCAGTCGTTCGTGAGCGAGCGCTACTTTGGCCTGGTGCGCAATTTTCTGCGCTACAGCTGGCTCATACCCTATTTATTTGGTGCATCGCCTGCGGTCAACACCTCCTTCCTGCGGGGGCGAACCACCGACCTGCTGCCGCTTGGCGACAACACCCATTACGGCCCCTACGCCACCTCCTTGCGCATGAGTGACCTGGGCTACCAAAACCGGGTGCAGGCCAGCCTGAATGTCAGCTTCAACGCGCTGGACGAGTACACCAGGGCGCTGGAAGCTGCCATCCACACACCCGACCCGTTTTACCAGGCCCTGGGTGTGCGGGATGGCGATGACTGGAAGCAGCTCAACGCCAACGTGCTGCAAATTGAGAACGAGTTTTACGCAGGAATTCGCCCCAAGCGCATTGGCAAACTCGGCGAGCGCCCAGCCATTGCGCTGCAAAAATATGGCGTTGAATATGTCGAAGTGCGCCTGTTTGACCTGAACCCGCTGGTTGACATTGGCATTGCGCCCGAACAAAGCACCTTCTGCGATGCGTTTTTGCTGATGTGCCTGCTGCGCAACAGCCCGCCCATCACCAGCCGCGAACAGAGCGAGAACGACGAAAACAAGCGCCGCGTCGTAACCCGCGGCCGCCAGCCCGACCTGAAACTGCTGGTGCACAACGCCGAGCAGGCGTTTCGCCCGCTTGCCCACGAACTGTTTGACGACATGCAACCCTTTGCAGACATTCTGGACACCGCCTATGGCGGCAACACCTACGCCGAAACCATGCAAACACTGCGCCAGCGCATTGACCAACCCGAGAGCACGCCGTCAGCCATCGTACTGGGCGGTGTGCAACAGCTAGGCGGTCTGGTTCCCTACACCGTGCAGCTTTCCCGCAAGCACCAGGAAAGCTTGCTCGCGCAGCAACTCGATGCTGCTGAGAATGAAAAATTCAGCGCCGCCGCAACTGCGTCGCTGCTGGCGCAGCAGGCGCTTGAGGCCAAGCCCCAGGGTCGCTTTGAAGACTATGTGGCGCGGTACTACGCCTGAGCTTTGTTGCCGCTGGCCGATGAACGGTTTGCAGTCAACCAGACGCAGCCGGGTTCAGCAGTGAATGAAGGCACGCACATCCTGCGCGCTCACCGGATGCGAGATCAGATTGCCCTGAAACTGGTCACAGCCCATATCGCTCAAGGTTTCAAGTTGTTCCTGGGTCTCAACGCCTTCGGCCACAGTCTCCAACGACAGGCTGCGCGCCATCTGGATGATGGCCGTGGGGATCGCGCTTGACGCGGCCCGGTCCACACCGACTTTCGTGACCTGGCTCACAAAGGAACGGTCAATCTTCAGTTTGTCAATCGGAAAGCGTTTCAGGTAAGCCAGTGATGAATAGCCAGTGCCAAAGTCGTCAATCGTCAGCCGGATTCCCATGGCATGAAGCTGTTGCAACTTTTCAAGCACCTCGCTGCTGTTTTCGATCAGCAGCGATTCTGTGATCTCAATTTCGAGGTATTTGGGCTCCAGTTCAATCTCCTTCAGTACTGCCGCAATCTGTTGGACCAGGTCACGGTGCTTGAAACTCAAGGCCGACATATTCACCGCGACGGTGACCATGGCGCACCCTTGCGCGTGCCAGGCCTTCAACTGGCGGCATGCGGTTTCCAGAACCCAACGGTCAATGCCGGCAATCAGACCGTGCGCCTCGGCAAAGCCAATGAACTCGTCTGGGCCGACCAGCCCGCGCGTCGGATGCTGCCAGCGCACCAGCGCCTCCAGCCCCACGATGTCACCATCCGCGTGCTTGCGCTTGGGCTGGTAGTGAACCACAAACTGCTTGTCAACCAGCGCCGTCTTGAGCTGGCGCTCTTTGTCCAGCGTCTCATAGGCCTGCTGGAACATGGCTGGCTTGAACAACTGGTAGTTGGCGCGGCCTTTCTCCTTGGCGTGGTGCATCGCAGCGTCGGCATGGCGCACCAGCTCACCGGTGGATTCACCGTCTGCCGGAAACACGCTGATGCCGATGGACGGCGAGACTGAAATCGGGTGACCCTCGATGTTCATTTCAGTGCTGATGTTTTCAATCAGCTTGCCAGCCACCGCCGTGGCGTCCTGGCGGGTGGCGACATCGGACAGCACCACAATGAACTCGTCACCGCCCAGGCGCGACACCACATCAGCATCACGCACTGTGCTGCTGATGCGCCGTGCGACCTCGCGCAACAGGCCGTCGCCCACATGGTGGCCCAACGAATCGTTGACGCGCTTGAAGCGGTCCAGATCGACAAACAGCACCGCCACCATGCGCTCGTGCCTGCGGGCCAGTGCCAGCATGGTGTCCAGGCGCTCCATCAGGTAGGCACGGTTGGGCAACTGGGTCAGTGAATCATGCCGCGCCTGAAATTCAATCCTGGCCTGCGCCTGTCGCCGCGCCGTGATATCGCGCACCACGATCAGGCGCAGGGTTTCGCCTTCAAACGGCATATTCCTGGAGACGCACTCAATCGGAATTTCACGGCCATCTTTATGAAGCAGGGTCAACTCATAAACTGCTTCCCTGCCAAGGCGTAGCTCAGCCACGAGCATTTCATGCCACCTTTCAGGCAAAAACTCCAGCGTTTTTCGCCCGATCGTCTCTTCACGCGAATAGCCCGAAATCCGGCACATCGCTTCATTGACATCACCGATCATCATGTCTTTGTGAAACAAAATACCTTCGTCAGTGGCTTCTGCGAACTTGCGCATGCGTGCTTCGCTGCGGCGTAGCGACTGCTGGGCATTCCAGTGGTCGGTAATGTCGGTGATCAGCACAAACATGCCCACCAGCACACCTGAATCGTCAAAATGCGGCCGCAGGTTGACCTCGTTCATCCGGGTTTCACCACTGGGCAGCGTGTGTTCGCGGGTGTAAGTCAAATTCTGACCCGCGCGTGCCAGAGCGACATGGGCCGCAAACTTCTGGTTTGCCGCCTCGCCGATCACTTCGTTGAGCGGTTTGCCCAGAATGCTCTGAGCGGTCCAGCCATTGAACTCGGCATAGCTGCGGTTGGCAAACTGGCAGCACAGTGTTTCGACGTCGTAATAGGCGATCATTGCCGGCACAGAATCGGCAATCAAACGCAATTCGCTTTCTCGCGATTCGCTGGTCGTGCGGTCCGGGTGTTTGGGGTCGGCCATGCTTTACTGCTAGTTACGGTTTCCTGCCGGTCCGAATCAGCTTGGCAGCAGGAGCCTGCCGCGCTGAGTCTTCAACCGGGCGTCATGTCGGGCGGGCTGTCGTCGCATAACGGTCACGCAACTCGCGTTTGAGGACTTTGCCGATGGCACTTCTCGGCAGTTCGTCCATGAGGCGCAAATCGCTTGCACGCTGTATTTTGCCAACCCGTTCATTAAACCACGCTAGCAACGCTGCGGCTGGCATAGTCTGATCTGGCCGCAACACAACAAAGGCCACGGGCGATTCGCCCCATTGCTCGGACGGCACGCCCACCACGGCCGCTTCCAGTACCGCCGGGTGTTCGCGCAAGACGCTTTCCAGGTCACTTGGGTAGATGTTGAATCCGCCTGAAATAATCATGTCTTTCTTGCGGTCAAACAGCGTCAGGAACCCGTCCGCATCAAACCGCCCGATGTCACCGGTGCGGATGAAGCGCTTGCCGGTGGCATCAAACCACTCGGCCTCGCGGGTTTTTTCGGGTTGCCGGTGGTAGCCAGTCATCATGCCGGGGGAATGCCCCACTACCTCGCCCGCCTCGCCCGGCGGCACTTCAGCACCCTGTTCGTCAATTAGCCGGATGTCATGCCCCTCGCTTGGGCGCCCGACCGTATGCAGTTTGTCAGGGTGCAGGTGCGCGTCCAGGATGAAAGAGCCACCGCCCTCGGTCATGCCATAAAACTCCACCAACCCGCCGGGCCAGCGCGCCACCACATCGGCCTTCAATGCGGCGCTGAACGGCGCACTGGTTGAGAACTTGAACTTGAAGCTGGACAGGTCATACTCGCCAAAATCAGGGCGGGCCATCAACCGCTGGTACTGCACCGGCACCAGCATGGTGTGGGTGGCGTGGCTGGCTTGTGCCAGTTTGAGATAAGCAGCCGCTTCGAATTTGGGCATCAGCACCACGGTGCCGCCAAACGCAAGGGTCGGGAAAAACACCACCAGCGTCGTGTTGGAGTACAGCGGAGTTGACACCAGCATCACCGTGCTGGCGTCGTAGCCAAGTAGGTTGCCCCGGCGCACGTGCGTCCAGCGCATGCCGTGCGATTGCACAATGCCTTTGGGCTCGCCGGTGGTTCCGGATGAGTAGATGATATTGAACGGCCAATCCGGCATGACCTTGACGACAACTGCAGGCGCGGCATCGGTCGCCGCATTGGGCGCACCCTGTGGCGCTGCGAGCCAGTCACTCAAACGCTTTGCCACAGCAGAATCGTCCAGCGCCACCAGGGCGGCATTTGCCGCGGGCACGTTACTGAGAAGTTCGGCCGAGGCGGCGTCGGTGAAGACCAGCCTGGCCTGTGCGTCGTCCACCATGCGCGCCAGGCTGGCAGGAGTGGAGCTTGGTGCCAGCGGCGCCACCACCACGCCCGCGCGCAAGGCCCCGAGAAAAACCGCCGCGTACTCGATTGACGAATTGGCGCAAATCGCAATCGCGTCACCACTTTGAATGCCGTCGCGCTGGAGCGCACGGGCTACACGGTCCATCATGGTGTCGAGTTCGCCGTAAGGCATGGCACGCGAGCCTTCAACCAGGGCATTGTGAAGCGGGGACTGCAGCGCATGCTGGTGAATCAGCGCGGCAACGGTGTTGAAATCGGGAAGGCTGGAATTCATCATGGCCATGGAATATCAGGTTGAAAGATCAGGTTGAGAGATCAGGATTGGCGAAGCGTCTGGGCAACCGCCAGTATCGGCAACAGGACGCTGGCGCCGAGTTTTTTAGACCGCTCGGCGCTCCAGCCCACATGCGGGTCGGGCAGGTCAGCATTGTCTTTGAACGGCATCTCGATGGTGAAGGCGAGGCAGCCAAAATTCTGCCCAACCCAATTGGTCGCCATGGCCAGGTTGGCGCTGTTGGGCCGTGACCGGCCATAACCGCGCGCCGTCTGAAAGTCCGGACAGGCCGCCTGCCAGCTCGCCTTGAAAGCGTTTTCAAGGTTTTCCATCCGCGCGCCATAGCCGGCCACGCCTTCGGTGCCGACGACAAAATTGCACGCCAGGTCTTCGTCGCCATGCGCATCCAGAAACAGGTCAACGCCGGTTGCCATCATTTTCTCGCGAACCCAATGCACCTCCGGTGACTTCTGCAAAGCCGGTGCGAGCCATTCGCGATTCAGATTGGCGCCGCCTGCGTTGGTGCGCAAATTGCCGCGCACCGCCCCGTCCGGGTTCATGTTGGGCACGACATAAAACACGCATTGCTGGCGCAGCACCCGCGCGGCGGCATCGTCAGCGTCCAGCAGGCGTTCCAGAAACCCCTCGGCGAACCACTCGGCCATGGTCTCGCCCGGGTGCTGGCGCGCGATCAGCCAGACTTTCCTGCGCTGCGCCAGCGGGATGGATGATGCCGCATCGGTCACGCGCAGCAGGGTCATGTCGCGCCCGTCCAGCGACTGGCCCAGATGCTGGACTTCCACGAAACCGGAAGCCGCCCCAGAGGCAATCAGGTCAAGGTGGCGTTCATGCGAGTACGGCTCAAAATAGGCAAAGTACATCAACTGCGCGCCGGGCGTGAGGCTGACCGACATGACCTTCCCGTCAAACTGGGTGTCGATGCGGTACCAGTGCTGTCGGTCTTCGCTGGCGCAGATGCGGTAGTCGTTCCAGCCACCTGGAAAGGCTGACTGGCCGGCGTTCAGGAATCGCAGCGTGATGGCTTGGTTGGCAGCCCCTTGCAGCGAAAAGTGAAACCACTGCGCGAACTCGCTGGCGTTGTCGCGCCGGATATTGAGTTGGATGTCGGCGGCGTCGCTCAGACTGACCACCTCGATGGCGCCAGAATCAAAGGCAGATGAAATATGAAGTTGTGTCATGGAATTTTCTGGAATGTCTGATGGTAAAACATCCCGCTGATTTCAACTGAATTTGCTATATAATATATAGCAAACTATTTATATAATACTAGAGCTAGAGGCCCATTTAATTGATATTTTTCGACTTTCAATCGCCAAAACAGCTAAAATTAACTTGCTGGTTCATTTTTCACAGGCAGCAGGCCCCTGCTCTGAATGCGATTTGGGCGGATTGTTGATCGCCATGCGGCGACCTCGGGCCAACCCGCTTTTGCCGGACGAATTCTCAGCGCCAAGGCGGTTGTCGCGGCAAGCGGTGGCTGCAAATCAACCCCAGACAACGGACCGCATTGAAATCGATGCCGCCTGAAAGTTGGTATTGAAACTGCGAACCCGCTCGCCTGGCGTTGCGGCGCCCGCGGTGTAGAGCACCGGCAGGTAATGTTCAAAACTGGGGTGCGCCTGCTGCGCCAAACTGCCCAGTTTCTGAAAATCCTGCAAACCTGCCAGATCGCCCGATTCGATCTGGTTGCCCACCACTTTGTCGAACTCGATGGCCCAGTCGTAAGCCTGGTTGGGTTCTGTGCCAAACCGCGCGGCGCGCAGGTTGTGCACGAGGTTGCCGCTGCCCACAATCAGCACACCGTGGTCGCGCAAGGCAGCAAGCTGCTGGCCAACCGCGAAATGGTCCCGTGCGGCGCGGCCATAGTCCATGCTGAGCTGCACAACCGGAATGTCGGCGGCTGGGAACATGGGTTTAAGCACAGACCAACTGCCGTGGTCCAGCCCCCAGTCTTTCAAGTCAAGGCCCACCGGGGCCTCTGAGCCCGGCTGGACCAGCCTTGCGCCGATCTCTTGCGCAGACACCGGCGCGCCCGGCACTGGATACTGTTGAGCGAAAAGTTCCTTCGGAAACCCGCCAAAATCATGAATCGTTTTGGGGTTGGCCATACCCGTCAACCACCAGCCTGCAGTCAGCCAATGGGCCGAAATGCACAAGATCAACTGCGGCACAGGATATTGGGCGGTATTTACGCCACCGAACTCATTGCCCAGCGCCTGCCAGCTTCGGTTGTATTGGTTGTCTTCGATCGCGTTCATGGGGCTGCCGTGCCCAATGAACATGACTGGCATTCGAGCCGACCGCTTCAAAGACCGCATGGAATCCAGATTGCTGGCGGGCGAAATATCATTCATTGAGGGTCCTTAACGGGGCGAAACACACC
>JANOMD010000087.1:0-5750 GCA_031420135.1 Rhodoferax sp.
GGCTGGTGTTGTGCAGAAAATTCGGGCTTCATGGACAGGACGGGAGGCGCATGCAAGGTGGAAGTAACGCTGAATTGAATCGCCCTTAATTTACCGCAGTTTGGCGCCATTTTGCGGGGACCTGCGGGCAACTTGCTGGACAATTGCAGCATGACACAGAATTTACTGGAGGCGCGCGGCCTCTGCAAGCACTATGGCAATGCCAAAGTTGTCAATGACGTGTCTTTTGACATCGCACCGGGCGAGTGCCTCGGCGTGATTGGCCCCAACGGCGCAGGCAAAACCACCACCATCCGGATCTGCTTGGGGCTCACCCTGCCCGACCGCGGCAGCGTGCAGTTTTATCCTGGCGGCCCGGCTTTGCAAAGCCCCTTGCAAATGCCGCAGGACGCGCTGGCCATCAAATCGCAACTGGGCGTGGTCAGCCAGTTCGACACGCTCGATCCGGATTTCAACTGCCTGGAGAATCTGCTGGTATATGGCCGTTACTTTGGCATGCAAGACGCCGCCATTCGCGCACGCATCCCCAGCCTGCTGGAGTTCGCAGCGCTGACCCACAAGGCCGACGCCAAACCGGGCGAGCTGTCGGGCGGCATGCGCAGGCGGCTTTCACTGGCACGTGCGCTGGTGAACGACCCGCAGTTGCTGCTGCTCGATGAGCCCACTACCGGGCTTGATCCGCAAGCGCGCCACCTGATGTGGGAGCGGCTGCAACTGCTGGTGCAGCAGGGCAAGTCGATCCTGCTCACGACCCATTTCATGGACGAAGCCGAGCGTCTTTGCTCGCGCCTTCTGGTGCTGGACCACGGCCGAAAGATTGCCGAAGGCAAACCGCGCGATCTCATTGCCGAACACCTGGAGCCCGATGTGGTTGAGGTCTACGGCGTGGGCGCGCTGGCGCTGGTGGATTCGCCACTCAGGCATCTGGCGGCGCGGGTTGAAGTCAGCGGCGAAACGGCATTTTTCTACACCCAGAACGCCAGGCAGTTGCTGGACCGGCTGGTGGCTTACCCGCAACTGCGCACGTTGCACCGTCCGGCCAATCTCGAAGACTTGTTTCTCAAGCTGACTGGCCGCCAAATCCGTCAGGACGCTTGATGAATGCCTCGAAAGAATTGAATCTCCCCATCAGCTCCCAGGCCAGCCTTTGGCGGGCTCCCAACCTGTCAATGCGCTTTTGGCCGGTGTTCATGCGCAACCTGCTGGTGTGGCGCAAGTTGGCCATTCCCAGCATGGTCGGCAACATCGCTGACCCGCTGATTGCGCTGGTGGCATTTGGCTATGGACTCGGAGCGTTGGTCGGGCAGGTCAAGATTGGCGATGCGAGCGTGCCCTACATCGTTTTTCTGGGCGGTGGCTACATCTGCACCAGCGCCATGCATGCCGCGTCGTTTGAAGCGCTCTACTCGGCGTTCTCACGCATGCACGTGCAAAAAACCTGGGACGGCATCATGAATGCGCCGGTCAGCCTGGACAACATCCTGTTTGCCGAAATGCTGTGGGCTGCGTTCAAATCGATCCTGACGTCCATCGCGATTCTGGCGGTGATGCTGGCCTTGGGTGTGTCGCACAGCCCCAAGTTGTTGCTGGCTTTGCCGGTGTTGCTGGGCGTGGGGATCACCTTCAGTTGCATTGCGCTGATCTTCAACGCGATGGCCAAGGGTTATGATTTTTTCACCTACTACTTCACGCTGTTCATGACGCCGATGATGTTTTTGAGCGGCGTGTTCTTCCCGCGTGAACAACTGCCACCCCTCGTGCGCGCCGTGTCTGACTGGCTGCCGCTGACCAGCGCAGTTGAACTGGTGCGGCCGCTGTTCATGGACCAGTGGCCGACCCACGCTGCGTTGCATGTGGCCGTCCTGTTAGTCTATGCCGTGGGCGGATTCTGGATCGCGCTGGCGTTGACGCGCAAGCGGTTTGCGGGGTGAGTTGCAGTGACTTGAATGCTATGTAATAGATAGCTTCCTATCTATATTATTCGTGGGCTAAGGGCCTATTCAATTTGGAATTGAATCAAAATTGATCATTTTGGTGTTCAATTAACCCAATTTGGGCATATTAGGTTGATTTTCCTGGTTCGTGATCGGCTCGGCCATCAACAGCCCGTTGTCCAGCAGCGACTGCACAATGTTTGCCTGGCGCAGATCACGGCTGCGCTTGGGTGCCTCGCGGTGAACCGCTTTTGCAGCCAGCCAACGTTTGAACGCCACGAAAGTGCTGGGTGCAATCGTTCGCATCTGTGTCATGCGCCCAGTGGCGGATATGACAATATGCTCGAAACGCGGCGCACTCGTCAGCACCGACGCTCGCAGCGCCTGCACCGGCCACAGGTCGCCTTCGTCGGCTGAGAATCTGAATGGATGTGCATCGCCGTCCACCGGCTGGCGGCGCAAAAAATCCACTTCAAAGCCCTTGGCGTTGATGGCCGTTTCGTACTGCCCCTCCTTGCGCACGAAGCTCGCGTCCGCACGTTGCAGCACCCGCAGCATCGATGAATCCAGCTTGTCCATGTCGGTCATAAACTGCACTCGCTTTCGTGCGTCCCACAGCAAGTCCACATCCTGCGTCGCCAGCGCTGCCTGCACGATGCGCACGCCTGCTGCGGCTTCATAGGCGTAAAGCGCGTGTGTGCCCACCACGGTAAAGTGCGCGCCCAAGCCCGCCGCCTCTATGGTTTGCAGCACGGACACTGCGGTGTTCGGCACGCGGCCAGTCTTCAGGGCTTTGTTCAGCCGCTCGGCATCACGCAGTTGCTCTCGCAGCGAGCCAAGGCGGGCCTCCAGTTCGCGCTTGCGCGCACTGAACTCTGCATAAATCTTCTCGCTCTCAGGCGTGCGTGTGCCCAAGCGCTTTTGTCGATTGTCGGGCGATGTTTTCACCAGATATTCATGCTCACCCTGCCGCTTCCAATACATGCCCCCGGCATACGCGCGCGTTTGCAGCGCAACCCGGGTGAATTCGTGAAAAATGGTGGACGAGTCAATCACCTGCCTTGCGGCGTTGTCTGAAAGGGGAATGTAGTCCATGGCCGTACAATTCGTAAAAACGAATTTTATACGGCTAAGGTTTGAATTCGCGTGATTGCCCTGATCATATCCGCCGCCTTCTCCGCAATCATGATGGTCGGCGCATTGGTGTTGCCGCTGACGATGCGCGGCATGATGGAGGCGTCAACCACGCGCAGGGATTGAATGCCTTTGACGCGCAGCTCGGCATCGACCACGTCCAGCGGGCCGCTGCCCATGCGGCAGGTGCCAACCGGGTGGTAAATGGTGTCGGCCCGCTCGCGGATGAACTGCTCGATTTGCGCATCTGTTTTCACGTCAACCGACGACGCAGACTCCACGCCACCGTGGTTCTTCAAGGCAGGTTGTGCGAGGATGTTGCGCATCACCTTGAAGCCGCGGATCAGGCGGTCCATGTCGTCGCGTTCACCCAGAAAATTCGGGTCGATCAATGGGGCGACCAGCGGGTCAATGCTGGCCAGTGTGACGCGCCCCCGGCTGACCGGGCGCAGCAGGCAAACATGGCAGGAATAGCCCAGGCCAAAGGTGGTTTTGCGGCCATGGTCTACCAGCTTGCCAATCACGAAATGCAGTTGAAGGTCCGGCGCGGCCTCTGCGGGCTGGCTGTTGATGAAGCCACCGGCCTCGCCAAAGTTGGTCGTCAGCATGCCGGTGCGAAATTTGCGCCATTCAAAAATCCCCTTGATCGCGCGTACCAGGCCACCCAGCGTCAGGCCAAACAGCTCCTTCAGGTGCGGCGCGTTGACCACCAGCACCACGTCCGGGTGGTCATGCAGGTGCTGGCCGACTCCGGGCAGGTCATGCACCACGTCTATGCCATGTTCCGCCAGATGCGCCTTGGGCCCTATGCCTGACAGCATCAGGATCTGTGGCGACTGCAACGCACCGGCGCACAGCAGCACCTCTCGCGTGCAGGAGAGCTGCTTGAGTTCACCGTCCTGGCTGAATTCGACCCCCGTGGCGCGCTTGCCCTGCATCAAGATGCGGGTAGTGTGCGCACCGGTGATGACCTGCAGGTTGGGCCGCGCCAGATGCGGCGTGAGATACGCCTTGGCAGCACTGAAGCGCTCGCCATTTTTTTGGGTGACCTGGAACATGCCCACACCATCTTGCGAAGGGCCATTGAAGTCGCGGTTGTGCACAAACCCCGCCTGTACCGCAGCCTCGATGAATGCCGGGCAAAACGGGTTCGGGCTGGTCAAGTCTCTAACGTTCATCGGCCCGCCCGTGCCATGCAATGCATCGGCGCCACGTTCGTTGTGTTCGGCGCGCATGAAGTAGGGCAGCACGTCCTTGAATGACCAGCCCGCGTTGCCTTCGGCCGCCCAGTGGTCGTAGTCTGCATGCTGGCCGCGTGCGTAAATCATGGCGTTGATCGAGCTGGAGCCACCCAGCCCGCGCCCGCGCGGCTGGTAGCCCTTGCGGCCATTCAGGCGGGGCTGGGGCACGGTCTCGAACCGCCAGTTGGTGTCGCCACCGGCCTTGGCCATCAGCGCCAGCCCGGCCGGGCAGTGGATCAACACGCTGCTGTCCACACCACCGGCTTCGAGCAGGGCGACGCGGACGTTTGGGTCCTCGGTCAGCCGTGCCGCCAGGACGCAACCGGCCGAGCCCGCACCAATGATGATGTAGTCAAGCATTTCGAGAGTGTCCCGTTTCAAAATCAGAGGATTCCTGTTTTGGCATACTGCGATCCAGGGCGCAAGCGCCACGTTCTTGCAGTGCATCAACAACTGCGCTGAAGATAGACGAGAAACTGAAAAAACTTTTAAGGAGACGACTTTAATGAACACCCTCGTAAACCCTGCGCCAAACGAATTCGCGCCCACTGAAATTCATGCCGACATTCATCCTGAAGGCAGTGTGGACTGCACCGTGCAGGACAGCGTTTTGCTGATCTGCATCAACCGCCCCAACAAGCGCAACGGCTTCACTCCAAAAATGTTCCGCGAGCTAGGCGAGGCCTACACCCTGCTGGACGATGACCCGGAGCTGCGTGTCGGTGTGCTGTATGCGGCGGGTGCGCACTTCACCGCCGGGCTGGACTTGCCGACCATCGCGCCCTTGATGCGCAAAGGCATCAAGGCCGTGCCGCTGGGCCTGGTGGATCCGCTGGACTTGGGCATGGAAGGCTACCGGCGGCGCACCAAGCCGATGGTGGTGGCGGTGAAGGGCATCACCTACACACTGGGCATCGAGCTGATGCTGGCGGCAGACATCGTGGTCGCGGCAGACGATTGCCGATTCTCGCAACTGGAGGTCAAGCGCGGCATCATGGCCACCGGCGGCGCCACGCTGCGCATGGCCGAACGCGCGGGCGCGGGCAACGCGCTCATGCACTTGCTCACGGGCGATGAGTTTGGAAGTGCCGAGGCGCTGCGTTTGAACTTTGTGCAGAAGGACGTGCCTGCCGGCGGCGAACTGGACGAAGCGCTGAAGATCGCGCAAGCGATTGCTGCACAAGCCCCGCTGGCGGTGGTGGCCACACGCTTGAACGTGCTCAAAGCCATCGAGCACGGCCCGCTGGTGGCGATGCTTGACTTCATCCCGGTGCAAAACGGCTTGTCCAATTCAGACGACGCGAAGGAGGGCGTGGCGTCGTTTGTGGAGAGGCGGGTGGCGCGGTTCAGTGGGACGTGAGCATTGTTGGGGGTGTCTGTGCGCACCTTGCAAGGCTGGGAGCAGGGGCGCAAACAGCCGTCGGGAGCGGCGCGCACGTTG
>JANOMD010000088.1:0-8676 GCA_031420135.1 Rhodoferax sp.
CGGCGTGGATGTGCGCGGCGCGGCACCCGGTACGCGCGAGACCGACCTGCTGCACCCGAGCAACCTGGTTGACCGGGTGCACGCCGTGTTGCTGGCCGGCGGCAGCGCCTGGGGGTTGGACGCGGCCGCCGGTGTAATGCAATGGCTCGAACAGCAAGGCATCGGGCTGGACGTGAATTACGGCCTGGTGCCCATCGTACCGGCGGCCGTGCTGTTCGACCTGCCGGTGGGCGACCCCCGCATTCGGCCCGATGCCCAAGCGGGCTATGCCGCGTGTGAAGCCAGCAGCAAGGCGACCCCGCCGGAGGGAAACGTCGGCGCAGGCGCAGGCGCGCTGGTGGGTAAGCTTTACGGCATTGCCCGCGCCATGCGCGGAGGCGTTGGCAGTGCATCCATCACGCTGGACGGCATCACCGTGGGCGCGCTGGTGGTTTGCAATGCCTTGGGGGATGTGGTTGACCCGAACTCTGGCCAGGTGATCGCAGGCGCGCGCACCGAAGACGGCAAGGGTCTGCTCAATATCCGCAACGCCATCATCGCGGGCGTCCCCCCCAGGCCGCTGCTTGCAGGAACCAACACCACCATCGGTGTGATTGCCACAGACGCGGTGTTGACCAAAGCACAAGCTCACCGGCTGGCGCAAGTCGCACACGACGGGCTGGCACGCGCCATCAACCCGGTGCACACCATGAGCGATGGCGACACCCTGTTTGCGCTGGGCACTGGCGCGTCGGGCAAAGTGGCCGGCATGATGGTATTGAGTACGCTGGCGGCTGAAGTGACAGCGCGCGCGATTGTGCGGGCAGTGCGCGCGGCTTCTGGCACCAGCTGGGGCGGTAACACTTGGCCGTCTGCCTCTGAACTCGACGTGCAAAATAGGCCATTTTGAAAAGTACTTGACCCATGGCCCAAAAAATTGCCTACGCGTTGCTGTCGATGCGGGCCATGCTGGTCTCAGCAGTGCCTTTCATCCTGTTGGCAGTGACCTTGCTGGTGCTGGCGTATTGGTGGCTCGACCCCAATCCGCCCAAATACGTGACGCTGGCCACGGGTCCGGCTCAAAGTGCCTATTCTGAATTTGGGACGCGCTACGCCCGTGCCATGGCGCAAAGCGGCATTCATGTCCGATTGCTCGCCAGCGAAGGTTCTTCTGCCAATCTGCAATTGCTGCGCGAAGGCAAGGCGGACCTTGGATTTGTGCAAGGCGGCAGTGATGAAATTCAGGCCAACGCAGACAGTGGCATTGAATCTCTGGGCAGCCTGTTCGTCGAGCCGCTTTGGCTGTTTTACCGCACCAAGGCTGCCAGGGACGTTGCGGGCAATGACACTTTGACCTCGCTTGGGCAGTTGAAGGGACTTCGCATCAATATAGGCACCGTGGGCAGTGGCGTACCGGTTTTGATGGAAAAACTGTTTGAAGTCAACCGCATCGAGTCTGCCACGCTCAAACTCACCCGGCTCGAGCAAACCCCGGCCACCGTGGCGTTTCTTGAGGGCGAAGTGGATGCGCTGGTGTTTGCCTCGGCGCCGGAGTCCCTGATGGTGCAAATGCTGTTGCAAACCCCGGGCGTCAAGCTGCTGGACTTCAACCAGAACGAGGCCTATTCAAGGCGATTTTCTTTTTTGACGCCGGTGTCGCTGCCGCGCGGCGTGGTTGACCTTGCAGGTGATGTGCCATCAACCGACGTGCGGCTGATCGCTCCCACCACCACGTTGCTGGCACGCGAAGGCGTTCACCCGGCCATCCTGCAACTGTTCTCCCAAGCGGCATTGAAGCTGCATGGCAACGCGGGCTGGTTCAACCGAGCGCATGAGTACCCTAATGTCGCCAACACTGAATTTCCGCTTGCGCAGGAAGCCGAGCGCACCATCCGCAACGGCGTACCGCTGTTGCAGCGGTATCTGCCGTTCTCGCTGGCCAACCTGATGGAGCGGATGTGGCTGGCGCTGGGCATCATCGTCGCGGTGCTGCTGCCGCTGTCGCGCATTGTTCCGCCGGTGTACCAATTCAGGATTCGCTCGCGGATTTTTCGCTGGTATGGCCAGCTTCGCAATATCGAAGAGCGCCTGGCTGAGAAAAGTGAATCCTCAAGCGCCCTGCTGAGCGAACTTGAAGAACTGGAAGCCCATGCCGAGAAGGTGACAGTGCCGCTGTCCTACGCGGATGAGCTGTATTCGCTGCGCAACCACATTGACCTGGTCCGGCAGAAGCTGCTCAAGGCTTGAGTTAATTTCTACTTCAGCGCCTTGAACCGCATGCGTTTCGGTTTGGCGCCTTCAGCGCCTAGCCGACGCACTTTTTCGGCTTCGTATTCCTGGTAGTTTCCGTCAAAGAATGTCCACTGGCTGTCACCTTCACACGCCAGGATGTGGGTGGCAATGCGGTCGAGAAACCAACGGTCGTGGCTGATGACCATGATCGATCCGGCAAACTCCAGCAAAGCGTCCTCCAGCGCGCGCAGGGTTTCCACATCCAGGTCATTGGAGGGCTCGTCAAGCATCAGGACGTTGCCGCCCGCGATCAAGGTTTTGGCCAAGTGCAAGCGTCCGCGCTCGCCGCCTGACAGCGTGCCGACGCGCTTTTGCTGGTCGGCGCCGTTGAAGTTGAAGCGCCCGCAGTAGGCACGACTCGCCATCTGGAATTTGCCAACGTTCAAGATGTCCAGCCCACCCGAGACATCTTCCCAAACCGTTTTTTCATTCGCCAGGTCGTCTCGGCTTTGATCCACAAACGCCATCTTCACCGTGGAGCCAATTTTGACCTCGCCACTGTCCGGCTTTTGCTGCCCGGAAATCATGCGAAACAGCGTTGACTTGCCCGCACCGTTGGGGCCAATGATGCCCACAATGGCACCGGCTGGCACTTTGAAGCTCAGGTTGTCAATCAGCAGGCGGTCGCCAAATGACTTGCTGACGTTGACGAATTCAATCACCTCATTGCCCAGACGCTCGGCCACCGGAATGAAAATCTCGTTGGTTTCGTTGCGCTTCTGGTACTCAAAATCCGACAGCTCTTCAAACCGCGCCAGCCGCGCCTTGCTTTTGGCCTGGCGTGCCTTGGGGTTTTGGCGCGACCACTCCAGCTCCTTCCTCAAGGCTTTGGCACGCGACTCTTCGCCCTTTTGTTCCAGCACCAGACGGTCCTGCTTTTGCTGCAGCCAGTCGCTGTAGTTGCCCTTGTAGGGAATGCCGGAGCCGCGATCCAGTTCCAGAATCCATTCGGCGGCGTTGTCCAGAAAGTAGCGGTCGTGGGTGATGGCAACCACGGTGCCGGGATAGCGCTGCAAAAACTGCTCAAGCCAGTCAACCGATTCGGCATCCAGGTGGTTGGTCGGCTCGTCAAGCAGCAGCATGTCGGGCTTGGACAACAACAACCGGCACAAGGCAACGCGGCGCTTTTCACCGCCCGACAACACGCCAATGTTGGCTTCCCACGGTGGCAAGCGCAGCGCGTCGGCAGCAATTTCAAGCTGGTGCTCGGAATCCGTGCCAGCGCTGGCGATGATGGCTTCCATCTCGGCCTGCTCGGTGGCAAGCTTGTCGAAATCGGCGTCTTCTTCACCGTAAGCGGCGTAAATTTCGTCCAGCCGCGCCTTGGCAGTGAAAACATCGCCCATGCCAGCCTCAACGCTTTCGCGTACGGTTTGTGTCGGGTCCAACTGCGGTTCCTGCGGCAGATAACCAATCTTCAAATTGGCCATGGGCGTTGCTTCGCCTTCGATTTCCTTGTCGACACCGGCCATGATTCTCAACAACGTGGACTTGCCAGAGCCGTTGGTCCCCAACACGCCAATCTTGGCGCCGGGGAAAAAACTGAGCGAAATGTCCTTGAGAATGAACCGCTTGGGCGGCACCATCTTGCCGACACGGTTCATTGAAAATACGTATTGAGCCATAGCGTGAAAATTCGGGTAGGTTGCAGTGTAAAGACTGCATTATCGACGCTGCTGCGGATTGCCACGGCGTCCCAGGTCGCCGACGGGCGATCCTGAACGCTCTGTGAACCCGTCAATCCGGTTCGCGGTCCGGGTTGTTTCGCAACGCCGTCTGTGCCACCGCATCCAGTGCGCTGCCGACCACATTGCCGTCTGACACCACGCGTATCAGCCCTTGTGAGCGCCGTCGGTCCATGGTCCGGCGGGACATCGAATGCGCCAGCCCCCGCCCCGATACAAACATGAATAGCGTCAAATGCGGACTGGCCCAGGTCAATTGGGCACGCACCCAGGTGCCTTCCAGTTTCAATTCAACCCAGGAACCAATCGCCAGATCGGCCACAGACCAAGGGCTGGGTTCGGCATCGTCCGGCAAAACGGAGTCGGCCGAGAAATCCAGCCCATCGTCAACCCCTTCGGCACCCAGGTAGCCAGACTCGTTCGCCTCGGCCTTAACCAGCCATGGATGGTCGGTCACGGCTCCATCAAAAGCGTCAATGCTTTCGGGACCACCCGTGACCGCATCCGAATCCGCACGGGTAGCCACTGCCTCGACCACAGACGGCTCAGCGATGGGGTCGGCGACCGTAGGTCCTTCAAAGGCCTTTTCATGCAGGGTTACCAATGCATCAAACAAGACCGGAATGCGTTCTTCCGGGTAATTGATCAGTTGCAGTCCCTGGCGCAGTTTCACCAGGAGTTTGGGCACCATCTGAACCAATTTGGCGCGGTTTCGCCGCGTCAAGCGCAACTGCACACTCCAGATCAGGTCATCTACCAGGGCCGAAAAACCATCCGGGTCTGGGAGGCCTCCGGTGCGGCCCAGTTGTGACTCGGCCATGACCTGCGCCCAGGGTCCACGCAAAAAAGCGCCGATCATGTCGGGCACGTCCTTGTCAACCAGTTGCTTCTGGAATTCATCTGCGAATCGCTGCGCCAGCATGTTGCGCTGCTCTGCATGCAACAGGGCGCGAGCACTTTCTTCATGGCGCTTGCGTTGCGCATCTTCATCGCGCGACCAGCCTTCTTCAAGTTTTCGCAACACGCGGGCAAACGCCGCCGCATCGCCCTCGCCGCCCGTCAGAACCTGGATTGAATTGGAGATCGCCTTGGAGAACCGGCCAAATCCCTCATCACTTTCGGACGAATAGGCCAGGCTGCGGTGCGTCATGCGATCCAGCAATTGCCGCGCGGGATGCTGGCGCTCGCTGAAATAGCGGGGGTCTTGCCGCGAAAGATCCAACAACACCGGTTCGAGCTCCTTGATGAACTCGCGTACCCTGGGCAACAGGCGGGCATCGTTCATCAGATTTTCGAGCATGAGGCGAACCACTTCGCCACCGAGCTCCTGGCCAATCTGCTTGCTTTGCGGCTGGTCATTGGCCAGCATGCCGGAGTTGCCAAACGTGGCACCCGGCTTTTGGGCGTCCATCGCGTCACGTTGCCTGGCACGCTTGGCCAGACGCATCATCATCGGTTCAACTAGCTTCAGGTCTTCCAGTGCGACGACTGAAAACGGCACCGTGTGCAAGAAATCTTTGGGTGCAACCGCCGTCGCCCTCAGGTCAAAATCGCCCGCCAGCAGGCGACGCAGCTTGTCCAGCGTGAGCAAAGTACGGCTCACCGCTGTCTCAGGCGGCTTGACGCCCGAGACACCCAGGGCACCGGGCATGACGCCCTGTGGCAGCGCCGCCTCGACCCCTTGAGAACGCAACCAGTTGGTAACGTCCTTGTAAAGCTGGCGCAACGATACGCCCAACAGACTGGCAGCACGGGTCAACAGCACCACCCGAACGCCTTGGTCATGGATATGCACACCCAGACTGGCGCGCATCGCCTGCACAAAGGATTCCGGCTTCAATGGGTTGAGCTGCGACTGCACTGACACCAGCCCGAGCAAGTTGCTGATGAGCGCGTTCAGGGGCGGCAGGACATCTTCAACTGCCTGCGATACTTCCTGCTGCGCCAGCGCAAACTCGATGTTTGAATCGATCTCCTTCTCGTCAAGGAACTGAAAATCATCAAATCGCAGGATCGGCCTGACGGCCATGTCATGCGCGCCCCGGTTGTAAAGTGCCGTGCGCAATTCGACCGCAAATGTCTTTTTGACGGCTTCAGCATGAAGGCCCAGGTATTGCACTACTTGCTGCTGCGCGGCGTTCGCGCCGGCCAATTTGTTGCCACCCAGCGCCTGCCCGGTCGCATGGCCTTTGCTTGACCCGAGCGGCTGGTGTTTGGCAGAGCCAAGCCCATCAAGGATCGACGCCATCAACCGGTCTGACTGTTGCAAAACAGCCTCAAGGCAGTCCCGCAATGCAGGTTTGGCGTTGGCCCGTTCGTCGGCCACTCCGATCCGTGGCATTGGAAACATCATTTTCAATCACTCCCACTGGATCAAAGAACCATCCAAACGCGCCTGTTGCCTCCTGCAACGCTTGTGCATTGTTCGCTTGCGCACTCAAGTGTGCAGATCATTCTCACCGCAGAATGGGTTTGTGACCAGTCCCGGCCTGACAGATGTCTGCATTTTAGGGTCGCGACACCCGCCCTGCCCGACCAGTTTTTCCACAACTTGTCGATCCATGCGACAATATTGGCAATTGTGGCGTTTCAGTTGCCCACAATGTCAGCACCTTGCTGGAAGCGTTGCTTTCGCGTCGTCACTCTTTGACGCGTCATTCCGTTTCACTTTTGACCCTATCAGCCTTGACTGATCCGGTGCGAATTTGCACCCGGACAGGCCGATATTCCCAGCACCTATGGATGGGTGCAACAACAACTCATGAACTTTGAAGATTTGAAGCTGGCCCCGGCCATCGTCCAGGCTGTGCGCGAGCACGGCTACGAAACACCCACCGCGATTCAAGCCGAGGCCATCCCCATGGTGCTGGACGGCCATGACCTGCTGGGCGGCGCACAAACCGGAACCGGCAAAACCGCCGCCTTCGTGTTGCCGATGCTGCACAAGCTCAGCATCGGCAAAAGCGCACAGAACAGATTTGGCGGCACCGGCATCCGCGCGCTGGTGCTCACGCCCACGCGCGAACTGGCCGCACAGGTGGAAGAATCGGTGCGGGTCTACGGTAAATTTTTGGACCTGTCTTCGACCGTCATTTTTGGCGGCGTCGGCATGAACCCGCAGATCAGCAAGGTCAAAAAAGGCATCGACATCCTGGTCGCAACACCAGGCCGTTTGCTGGACCTGCTGCAGCAAGGCGTGCTGGACCTGGGCCAGGTGCAAATGCTGGTGCTCGACGAAGCCGACCGCATGCTGGACATGGGCTTCATCCATGATGTGAAGAAAGTGCTGGCCGTGGTGCCCAGGGAAAAGCAGAGCCTGCTGTTCTCGGCCACCTTCAGCGACGAAATCCGTGATCTAGCCGCGACTTTGCTCAAGAACCCGAAAAGTGTGCAAGTCACGCCGCGCAACACCACGGTGCAGCGCATCACACAGGTGATTCACCCGGTCGGCCGTGGCAAGAAGAAAGCACTGTTGGCGCACATCATCCAGGAGCAGAACTGGAGCCAGGTGCTGGTCTTCACCCGCACCAAATTTGGCGCCAACAACGTGGCCGAGTTTTTGACCAAAAACGGCATCCACGCCATGGCCTTGCATGGCAACAAGAGCCAGACGGCCCGCACCCAGGCGCTGGCTGGCTTCAAGAGCGGCGAAATCCGCGCACTGGTGGCCACCGATATCGCCGCACGCGGCATCGACATCGACGACCTGCCGCATGTGGTGAACTATGAGATCCCGAACGTCAGCGAAGACTACGTGCACCGCATTGGCCGCACCGGCCGAGCCGGTGCCGATGGCGCTGCGGTGAACCTGGTGTGCCTGGATGAAGAGGGCTTCATGCAGGACATCGAACGCTATACCAAACAGAATATTGCAGTCAAAGTCGTCGAAGGTTTCGCGCCGGAACCTGGCGAGATCGCAGAACCGATTGCCATGGGTCGCCAGACGATCTGGGGCGGTGCCGGCAAGGCACCAAGCCGTGACGTCATGATGGCGGCAGGACGCGCAGCGCGTACCGAAATGTTGACCCGCGTGCGGGAAAGCAAGGGCGCCAATGGCGGCGGCGCGGGCCGGGGTGCCGGTGGCGGCGGACGCGCCGGACAGGGCGCATCGCGCGGGAACGGCGGTGGCGCGGGCGGTCGCAACAATAGCGGCCAAGCTGGCCGCACTGCCAACCGCGATGTGGTTCGCAACGACGATGGCGACCAGGGCCAAAATGAACGCCAGCCCACCAACCACGCGCCGCGCAACTTCGGCGCGCGCGCGCCGCAAGACCGCAACCGTTCCGGTGGCGGGTTCGGTGGTGGTCACAACAGCGGCACGGGCGGCGGCAACGGCCAACCGCAACGGCCCGCCACAGGCGGCCAGCCTGACCCGATGCGCACCAGCGTTGACATGATGGCCGAGCGCGGTGGCGCACGCCGGGGCGGCGGCGGTGGCAGCTACGGTGGTGGTAGCGGCGGCGGCAATCGCAACACCGGCGGCGGACGCTCTGGCGGTGGCGGCTACGGTGGTGGTGGTGGTGGTGGTGGTGGTGGCTCACGCGGCCCCGGCGGCAATCGCGGCTCTTTCGGGCGCTGAATACCGTTGCAAACTGGAAACTGAAAACGGGCGCTGCCTGACGAAAAACCACCACCGGTTTCGGGTAAGCGCCTGCGAGTTGTCGTTTCCAGCGACCTCCGAATACTATATAAATAGTAGCAAACTATCTATATAATACTA
>JANOMD010000089.1:0-2929 GCA_031420135.1 Rhodoferax sp.
CGGTTTACGGGCGCGGTGCGCGGCGGCTGGGGTGGTATTGGCTTTTGTACCGCCCTTTCCGGGCACGCATGTCAGCGGCGTGGCCCGATGGCTGGGTGACCGTCCGCTGATACAAATGTCACTACTGGGCAAGTGGAATGACGTCTTCTGGTTCAGTTTTTTTCATGAACTAGCCCACATTCTCAAACACCCCAAAAAGGCAGTGTTTCTGGACGATGCCAGTTCAGGCTCGGCGGTAGAGAGCAAGGAAGAAAAAGAGGCAGATCAGTTTGCGGCCGACGTACTGATTCCATCCGCTGACCGCAAACGCCTGAACCAAATTGACCTGACTGTCGCTGGGGTGCGGAAATTTGCGAGGGAGGTCGATATTCATCCCGGTATCGTCATAGGCTCCTTACAGCACATGGGACTCGTTGCGTGGGCCAGCCCCATGAACCAGCTAAAAGACCGCTATCAGATCGCCGCGAAGTAGGCGCGACTATGCCCACTCTTGACTGGCTCAACCGCGCAAGCGCCTTCAACACCGCTGCCCGCGTTCCCTACCGGCTGCTGGAGCAGGTCTCTAGGCATACGCCGACGGCCGCCGCCTCCGATCCTGCTCCCTTGCCCCTTTGGGGAGAGGGCGGGGGTGAGGGGCTGCCCCCGGCCCCGATTCACGACAACCTGCTGATCCAGGGCGACAACCTCGAAGCCCTCAAAGCCCTGCTGCCGTTTTACCGCGGCCAGGTCAAATGCATCTTCATCGACCCGCCCTACAACACCAAAAGCGCCTTCGAGCATTACGACGACAACCTCGAACACGCCCAGTGGCTCAGCATGATGCTGCCGCGCCTACAACTGCTGCGCGAGTTGCTTCGGGACGACGGCAGCATTTGGGTGACGATTGACGACAACGAAGGGCATTACCTCAAGGTGCTGATGGATGAGGTGTTTGGGCGGGGGAATTTTGTGGCGAATGTGGTTTGGGAAAAGTCCGATAGCCCCAAGATGGATTCACAGCTATTTTCAACGCGACATGATCATTTGCTGGCATTTGCGAAGCAAATTGATAAGTTCGAATTGAAGCGAATCAAAGACGTAGTGCAAGAACACTACAACCGAACGGATGAGCAAGGCCGTCGTTATTACACAAAACCTTTACGCGCCATGGGCAGCGGAGAAGATACGCGTGAAGCACGTCCAAGCCTTTACTTCGCTTTAACTGCTCCAGATGGCTCAAAGATATTCCCAGTCAAACCAGATGGAGTGGATGGACGTTGGCGCTGGAGTCAAGCAAAAGTTAAGGAAGACGCAGATCGCATCGACTGGGTGAAAGCGAAAGCAGGCTGGGCACCTTACTACCGGATCTACGCCGATACAAGCGATGGACGACCTGCTGAAACTATATGGATTCATGCAGAAGTTGGCAGTAATCGCACTTCGAAGGCCGAAGTCAAAGCATTATTGGCAGATGATGTGATTTTTACGACACCAAAGCCTGAAGCCTTAATCCAGCGCATCCTCCACATCGCCACCAACGAAAACGACCTCATCCTCGACTCCTTCCTCGGCTCAGGCACCACCGCCGCCGTCGCCCACAAAATGCGCCGCCACTGGATCGGCATTGAAATGGGCGAACACGCCGCCACCCACTGCCTGCCGCGCCTGCAAAAAGTCATCGATGGCGAGCAAGGCGGCATCAGCAAGGCCGTGAACTGGGCCGGCGGTGGCGGTTTTCGCTTCATGCAGCTGGGCGCGCTGGTATTCGACGAACACGGCCGCATCAACCCCGCCGTGCGCTTCGCCACCCTGGCCGCCTTCATCTGGCAACAGGAAACCGGCGCGGCTTTCGACCCTCTAGAGGCAAAACCCGGCACGCCGTATTTGGGTACTCACTATGAATTTAATAGCTGCTCACGCACGTCTTTACTGGGCGAGAAGCATATTTCACTCATAAAGACACCCCAATTTGCCTGCTACCTGCTGTTCAACGGCATCCTGAAAGACAAACGCCCCGCCAGCGGCAACGTGTTGACGCAAGCCGTACTCGACGCCCTGCTGGCCCTGCACGCCACCACGCCCGAACCCACCGCCCCGCTGCTGGTCTACGGCGAAGCCTGCCGCTTGGGCGCGGAGCGCCTGAAGCAAGCGAAGGTGACGTTCAGGCACATTCCTTATGACGTGAGGGCGCAGTGATGGGGATTGACTCGGAGATCGACGCTTCCCAGTATCGGGATCATGGAACAGCGAACGCATGGGCGGCACTGGATTCAACTAAAAACGCAGCATCGAAAAATAAAAATTCCAGTTCATGCAAAACAAAGAACCTCAAGCTTCCAATTTTTCCGCTCTTGTCGATGCCATTGTTAATGCCAGTTTGGGTGGCCATCCGGTCGCAAAGGAACAAGTAGGTCAGCTCGGCGCTACGCCGCAATTCCTGCAAAAATTCGGCCTTCCCGATCTGCCACTGGGGCTAAAGGGAAAGGTGATTGAAAAAATAGTGATGGATCACGGCATCCCGAAATCGATGGTCAAGCGATTGGCTGCAATAGTGGCCGCCCCGCAAGCCGTCTATGCATCTGCACCGCCTCACCCCTCTGGTGTCATCGTCCTGACATTTGAGGTGACAGGCTTGGGACAGGTGATGTTGTCGGTTGCGAGTGCTCAAAGCGTAGGCCGTAGCCAGACGATGAATTTAGTGACCAGCGTGTACGCCAAAGAAGATGCCAGAGCATTTGCGCGCTGGGAAGCTGACGGTCTTTTGCTGTGGAGAGCCAAAATCGCTCATCCATAAAAAAGTCCCCGCAACATCCACGACATTTTGGCTCTGATTGCCTGGTGTGGGACGGAAACTGCGAGGACAGGTTTGATTTTACACGTTTAGGCGTGTATGCGCAAAGACCGCAAGTGCGGCATGTACCATCCAAATGCAAAAGAAGGCGGGAATATA
>JANOMD010000090.1:0-2161 GCA_031420135.1 Rhodoferax sp.
CGGTGCGCAATATCGAGGAAACCCGCGAGTTCGTCTGGAACCTGGTGACGCGCCCCAACGCCGAGGCCATGAACGCAACCTGTGCCAATGCGCCGCCCGAGGTGAATGAGTTCACGCTGGCGGGTTTGACCGAAGCGCCGTCGGTGAAAGTGGCCCCACCCCGCGTGGCTGAAAGCCCGGTGTCGTTCGAGTGCAAGCTGACCCAGTTGCTGCGCCTGCAAAGTGCCGACGGCACACCCATCGACAGCTGGATGGTCTTCGGTGAAGTGGTGGCCGTGCACATCGCCAAGCGCCTGCTCAAAGACGGCGTTTACGACACTGCCGGCGCACACCCGGTGCTGCGTGGCGGCGGGCCAGCGGATTATTTTGAATTGGGCGCGTCGCTGAAGATGCACCGGCCGAAATGGGAGTCAAAAAATTAACCCGCAGGTTAGTTTTTAGTCACCGAATCGCCATTTTTCCCAGAATTCTGATTAAATATGCCTGTAGCTCTCGTATTTATTAAATAGTTTGCTATTATTTTTTATAGGTCACCCGCCATGCCATTGCATCCCCTCTTGTCAACCCGCTTGCCGGTCATTCAAGCCCCGATGGCCGGGGTGCAAGGCAGCGCGATGACGGTGGCGGTTTGCAACGCGGGTGGTCTGGGTTCATTGCCTTGTGCGATGTTGAACGCCGAGATGCTGCGACGCGAGCTGACAGCCATCAAAGCGCAGACGGACAAGCCGTACAACGTCAACTTCTTCTGTCATGCGCCTGCTGTGTTTGATGCGCCACGTGAAGCTGCGTGGAAGGCCGCGCTGGCACCGTTCTATCGGGAGTTTGGGATTGATTCCCAAGCCATTGCCAACGCGCCCAGCCGTGCGCCATTCGATGTGGCATTTGCCGACGTGCTGGCTGAGTTCAAACCGCCGGTGGTGAGCTTTCACTTTGGGCTGCCTCCGCCAGATCTGCTGGCTCGGGTGCGCGGCTGGGGAGCGAAGGTGATGTCATCGGCCACCACGGTCAATGAAGCGCTGTGGCTGGAGGCGCATGGTGTTGACGTGATCATCGCGCAGGGGCTGGAAGCCGGTGGCCACCGGGGCATGTTTTTGACCGACGACATCACCACGCAAACGGGCACCTTCGCACTGCTGCCGCAAGTGCTGCGCGCGGTGCGCGTGCCGGTGGTGGCTGCGGGCGGCTTTGCCGATGCGCAGGGCGTGGCAGCGGCTATGAAGCTCGGCGCAGCGGCGGTGCAAATCGGCACGGCCTATTTGCTGTGCCCCGAGGCGACGATCACGCCGATGCACCGCGCCGCGCTCAAAAGCGAGGCAGCGCGGCATACGGCATTGACCAATCTGTTCACCGGGCGGCCTGCGCGCGGCATCATGAACCGCTTCATGCGCGAGCACGGCCCCATGAGTGCCGTCGCACCGGCGTTCCCACTGGCCACCAGCGCAATGATGCCGCTGCGCACCGCGGCGGAAGCGCTGGGGAGCGGTGATTTTTCACCGCTGTGGTCGGGGCAAAATGCCAGCGGCTGCAAGGAGATTTCGGCCGCCGAGCTGACCCGGGAACTGGCGGGCGAGCGGTGATCGATGCGGGTTCGGCGGGTAGTGGCAAAAATTAACCTGTGGATTAATTTTTTCGTCAAAAACCGGTCAAGATTCGAAAAATATCGACCAAATCAGGCTCTAGCTCTCGTATTATATAGATAGTTTGATATTGTAAAGATAGCAAACAGGCGATCGGCAATCCATCAGCTCATTGACCCTGTGCAGTTTGCAGCGCAGCGATGCGCTCTTCAATCGGCGGATGGGTTGAAAACAGCTTGCCAATGCCGCCCGCAATGCCGAACGCCGCCACGCTCTTGGGCAGCTCGCCAGGGGTCATGCCGCCCAGCCGGGCCAGCGCATTGATCATCGGCTGTTTGCGGCCCAGCAACTGGGCGGAACCGGCGTCGGCACGGAACTCGCGATGGCGCGAGAACCAGGCGACCACCATGTGCGCCGCAAACCCCAGCACGATGTCAAGTATTACCGTGGTCACCATGTAACCGATACCCGGGCCGGAGCTTTGAGAGTCACCTTTGCGCAAGAAGCCATCAATCGCATAGGCGATCACGCGGCTCAGGAACACCACAAAGGTGTTCATCACGCCTTGAATCAGCGTCATGGTG